>DJFP01000287.1:1405-5374 GCA_002432565.1 Flavobacteriales bacterium UBA5869 | reverse complement strand
TTCGGGAAAGACTCTGTTCCTGCCTGGAGCTGGAAAAAACAAGCCGAAATAGAAATGCTGGACCCTTATTTCAAACCCATCGAACAATACCGGGCCGTAGAATTTGACCGTGATTGGAATACAAGAAGCATGGGGTATACCGGAAACCAGGTTTTGACAACTTTAGGAACGAGCATTGAGAACACCAGGTACGGGAAAATCGGGATTAATGCACAGCAATATAAGATCGGTTCGGATTTCTCCGGATTGCGGACCCAGTTACTGACTTCCTGGAAACAGAGTGGATTCAATATCAATATCGACGCGAGTTTTCTAAGCTCCAAAAACGAGAATACAAATCAGTTTTTACGCCATAAAGCAGATATCTCCAAGCAGATCAAAAAAGTGCGCGTCGGATTTAAAGATGACCAGGAATTAAACCGTTTTGTCCAGGGGGATTCGCTGCTGGGACTGCAGTCTTACAGTTTTTTTGATTACCAGGGCTATGTTGCTTTGGGAGATACTTCATCCGGTGAATTATTGCTGAGTTACCGGGAGCGTGTTGACGGAAGATCGGATAGCACCCGTTTGAGAAATGCCGCGAAAGCAAGGACACTTCGTGTCGAGTGGACGAAAAACAACTGGAAGAACCAGCGCTTATACATTGTGGCAAACTACCGTGAATTGAAGATCCTCGATACAACACTCATTACACAGGCACCGGAAAACACTACCAATGGCCGGATCGACCACGATGTTAAATTCTGGAAAGGAGCTGTCAATCTCACCACCTTCTACGAAGTGGGTGCCGGACTGGAGCAAAAAAAGGAATTCATCTACATCAAAGTTAATGACGGACAGGGAGTTTATACCTGGAACGATTACAACAATGACGGGGTCAAAGATTTGAATGAGTTTGAAATTGCCGCATATGCGGATCAGGCAAGTTACATCCGCGTATTTACACCTTCCAATGATTATATCAAGACTTATTCGAATGAGTACAACCAATCTTTAACACTTCGGCCGGAGCGCGTTTGGGCAAATACTACCGGTTTCCGGAAAGTATTGTCCCGGTTTTCCACGCAAACCCGTTTCAGATTGCAGCGAAAAACCAATATATTTGACGGCGCAAGAGCTTACAATCCCTTTGTCGGAAGTATAGATGATAATTCGTTGATCAGTACTGCAAACGTGATCAAAAACACCGTGTATTTTAATCGTACAAACAATGTCGGGGGCGGAGATTATAGTTATGAAAGCTCGAAGACCAAAACATTATTGGCTACCGGATTCGATGGAAGAACCAAAGAATCCCATGAATTTAATGCGCGGGTTACCATCCTGAAAAAATTCAGTATCCAATCGCAATTCGAAACAGGTTTAAAAACATCCTCCGTTGATTACACCACCGGCCGGAATTACCGCTTGCATTACTGGCAGTTGAAACCTTCATTGATCTATCAGCCGAATACATCTCTCCGTTTCAGTTTGGACGGACGCGTTATTGAAAAGAGGAACGAAGAAAACCTGGGTGGCGAACAGGCAGATATTTATGACATCGGTATAACCGGAAAGTACAACCAAACACAAAAGGGGAGTTTGCAGGGACAGTTCAACATCATCCGCATCGCATTCCGGGGAGATTCGAACACTCCATTGGGATTTGAGTTACTGGAAGCACTGAAACCGGGAGTGAACTATGTCTGGAGCCTGGGCTATCAGCGTTCCTTGTCAAAAAGTCTGCAGATTTCTGTTCAATACAACGGGCGCAAAAGCGAAGGAAATAAAGTCATCCACGCCGGTGGAATGGAGGTGAAGGCGTTTTTTTAAAACCGGAGGCATAAAAAACAGTGGGGACGCGATACCTCGCGTCCCCACCGGGATTTTTTATAATTAAACCAATGATTAATGTCCTGCTTCTTCTCCTTCTTTCGGGAAGCCTGCGATCATTTTGTCATAGTCAGCCAGTAATGCTTCGGCATCGGTCACTTTTCCATGAGCAATATCGGCTGCATTGGTATTTCCGTCTTTTTTAGCTTTTTCCTCTTCTGCTTTATACTTATCGATGGAATTTTTCAAATTATCTCTCAAATATCCGATGTATTGAGGCATAAACATTTGTGTGTACATTCCACCTGTTTTATACTCGTTTTCGTAGATTGGAAGTGTACGTCTCTGAATTTTCGGTTCCTGTCGCGAAGCAAAGAAAGTCATGGAGTTCAGTAATCCTAATTTGTCAAATCCTTGTACCACGTTTGATTTGAAAGCGTTTTCGTAATAAGCAATCTGGTCTGCTTCGCCGTATTTTGCATAGATCATGGCAACCCCAACCTGCATTTTACTTGAAGCTTCTTTTTCAAGCGTTTTGCATGCCTCCAAAGCAGCTTTGCTATTCACTTTGGAAAGTTGAAGCAAGGCAGCGCTTATCACAGAATAAGATTGGTCTTTTTGAATGCTTTCTGTGCATAACTGCTCCAGTTCCGGTCCGGAAATCATCCCAGCCAAAGCTGTTATGGCAGCGGCGCGAACGGAAGAAACAGAATCAGTACTTGCCATTTGCTTCAAACGGCTGATTGAAGCGGCCTTGTTATCAGCGGTCATTTTACCGATTTTCTCGATTGCAGCAGAGCGAATATCCCAGAACGGATCTTTCAACGCTTCCTGAGCAATTCTTGTTGCTTCCGGAGAACTGGCAGGAACTTTTTGAAGTGCATTTTTCCGGTGAATGTAATGCTTGGAGTTGTTCCATTGGAAAGCATACCAGGAAACATCTTTTTTCTCGTCCATCTTACATAAAAGCATCGCTTCCGCATCAAAAATGACATTTTTCACAGTTCCCTGGGTCGGGATTTTCACCGTTGTAGATTCGTCGTTGAACCACTGACGGGTAGTTGTTGCACCACGGTCGTCATAAACCGTTACATCAACCGGTAATTTGAACAGTCCGAAATCCTTTTTCTGTTTTTGGTTTACTGCGATAGAAACAGCATTCGCATCTGTAGCATAAGATACATCCAGAATCGGATGCCCTTTTCCCTGGTACCACTGATTGAAGAACCAATTCAGGTCTTCACCGCTGACATCTTCGAAAGCCAGTCTTAGTTGGTGGAATTCTGCTGCTTTGAACTGGTTTTGCTTCAGGTAATTTTTCAATCCAAGGAAGAAAGCCTCATCACCGATGTATTTGCGAAGCATGTGCAAAATACGCCCTCCCTTGTTGTAAGAATGACCGTCAAACATATCCTCGCGTGATTTGTAATCAAACCAAACCAGGTTGTGATAACCTCCCTGATCAGCAGAAGCAAAATAACCTGCAGCTTCCTGTAATGCCTGGAATTCTGCTTCATCCAAACCGTGGCGATGCTCATCCCACAGGAATTGAGAGTAATTCGCGAAAGATTCGTTCAATGTTAGGTTCGACCAGGATTCGCAGGTAACCAAATCCCCGAACCAGTGGTGGAACAACTCGTGTGCAATTGTAGAATTATCGTTCTCATCCAAAAGCTCTCGCTGTGTTTTATAAGCGTATTCTCCGAAAACTACTGCTCCGGTATTTTCCATTGCCCCGGAAACATAATCTCTTACAACAATTTGGGAATACTTGTCCCAGGGATATTCAACACCCAATAATTGCGAGAAGAAACCGATCATTGCCGGAGTTTCCCCGAAAATTGCTTTTGCGTCTTTTTCCCATTGCGGTTCTACGTAGTAGTTCACCTCCATGTTTGTCCCGTCGGGACGCTTGTAGGTATCTTTTACTACTTTGAATTCACCCACTCCCATCATGAATAAGTAAGGAGCATGCGGAAGATCCTGTTTCCAGTAGTCTGTTCTGGTACCGTCAGCATTTTTGGTAGAACTCACCAATTTACCGTTGGAAAGTGTTGCATACTTATCCTGCACAGTGATGTAAATCTCCTGCTTTGTTTTCGAATTCGGGGAATCGATCGTTGGGAACCAAACCGAGTTGGATTCTGTTTCACCCTG
>DJFP01000287.1:1079-1386 GCA_002432565.1 Flavobacteriales bacterium UBA5869 | reverse complement strand
GTAATCGCGTTTGACCCGCCTGTTTTGCGCTCATCCGGTTTAGCGATGTAGTCAATAACTACTGTATAATTCTCATCACGTGTATAGGTTCTATCCAGTTGAATGGTTAAAACGTCGTCTTTGTATTCAAATTGGAGCGTTTTTCCGGCCATGGAAACACTTTTGATCTCCATTCCTTTTGCATCAAGGACCAACTCATTGGATTTGTAATAATGCGGTTTAGCCTGAAGTGTCTCTTTACCAATCAACCAGGATTTCGTCCAATCGAATGAAACTTCCAGTTTTGTATTGATCAAGTCGGTCAATA
>DJFP01000287.1:0-1068 GCA_002432565.1 Flavobacteriales bacterium UBA5869 | reverse complement strand
CTTGCCGCGTGCTCAGTGTCAGTGTGTTTTGGTTGACAAGCTACTAAGACAAGAGCAACCAAGTAGGATATTTTCTTCATTTTCGGGCGAATATGATTCGTAAATACATTGAACGGCAAATATAGGAAACTAAGTTTTTTTTACAATCTTTTTCTAGATGAATGGACAAATAGTTCGTATTATTGTCGCAAAATTCTTACAGATGGAAACAGCTAATTGGACAACGGACGGAGAAGTCCTTCATGCTAACAGAGATGGGGTTCATATTCGTTGGGAAGACCAGCAGTTTTTTACAATAACGTACAAAGGGAAAAAGTTCCGCGGCGAAGTGATGTCGAATCGCATGGAAGAAGGCTTACTTACATTAAAATTGAACCACCGCGTATTTGAAGTGAAAAAAGGCGGTCCTTTGGATGAATTGATTGCTTCTCTTGGAATGGACAAGCCGAAACTGCGCAAATTAAAGCAGCTGAAAGCACCGATGCCTGGAAGAGTTGTCAGTATTGCTGTTACGGTCGGACAATCCATCGAGGTAGGAGATCCATTATTAACGCTTGAGGCAATGAAAATGGAAAACGTTTTGAAAGCCGAAGGGATCGGAGTGGTTAAAGCCATTGCAATCAATCCGCAGGATGTGGTTGATAAGGGTGGCTTATTGATTGAATTTGAGTAAGANNGGAGCCGTTAGTCGTATCAATAAATATGTCTTTTAACTTTTCTGCGGTGTGAATGCTTTATTAATTATAGAAGGATAAACCGCACCGAATTCTTTCATACACCATTCCCTTAAACGTTGAATTTCTTCTGAGTCAGACATCCATCGGATTGCTTTTGACAATTCTTTCTGGAATAAAAGTGGGTCAAAACTTACCCGAACCAGGATTTTTTTCGTTAGTTCAAACATGGGGTTCTGTTTATAATTTCATCTAATATAACGATCCNNTTTCCGGATTTGGTATGTTAAAAATGTTAAAAGTTATGCACACAAAAAAGCGTGTGCCCGTAATAATCAGACACACGCTACTTTATAGCTGTATGTTAAATTTTTAATGGAGGTGTTGTTCGATA
>DJFP01000140.1 GCA_002432565.1 Flavobacteriales bacterium UBA5869 | reverse complement strand
ATCAATACGGTAGGGAACGGTATCGGTCACGATATTACCGCTGTTCTGGATGGAAATACAGGGAATCCGATCGTTCTGAATGAGTACTATAAGTCGAACCTTGACAGTTACCAAAATGGGAAATTGCAGTATACACTTCGGAATATGAGCGTTGGTTCACATACACTTGATGTAAAAGTATGGGACGTGAACAACAACTCAAGTACCATCCGCCTGGATTTCACAGTAACGGAAGACCAGGATGTTCAATTGGATCATGTTTTGAATTATCCGAATCCGTTTACAACCCACACCACGTTCATGTATGAGCACAATCAATCCTGTGCTTCTTTGGAAACACAGATCAATATTTATACTGTTTCCGGGCGTTTGGTGAAGACCATTAATCAGCTTGTTCCAACCAACGGATTCCGCGTAGAAGGAATTTCCTGGGACGGGAAAGATGATTTCGGAGATCAATTGGCTAAAGGAGTTTACGTTTATCAACTAAAAGTGACAATGCCTGATGGGAAGAAGGCCCAAAAAATGGAAAAATTGGTTCTTTTGAAATAGTTGCACAATAAAAGTCCAAGTTTTGCGTATTTTTGTCACAATTAAAACTGAAATAGATTCATGTTGTCATATAAATTACTGATTTTTACCGTTTTTGTTAGTTCTTTTTCATTCGCACAAGGTGGAGGACAAGGAGTGACTCAAAATGATATTCAATTAAATACGATCACTACGGCCCTGCCATTTTTGGGGATCAATCCTGATTCAAGATCTGGAGCGATGGGAGATGCGGGAACAGCTTTGAGCGCGAATTCATCTTCGACCATGTGGAATACTGCCATGCTTAATTTTGCGGAATCAAAATCGGAAATTGGTGTAAGTTATACTCCATGGTTGAGACAATTGACAAATGACATGCACCTTTCCTACCTTTCAGGGTACTCAAGAGTGGGCGATAGACATGTCGTAGGTGGGGCTTTGCGTTACTTCTCTTTGGGGGAAATTACTTTTACGGATAATGCCGGAGGTTACATTCGGGAGTTTAAACCGAATGAGTTCGAACTGACCTTGTCTTATGCGTTTAAATTGGCAGAAAGACACAGCATTGGTGTGAACGGGAAGTTTGCTTATTCCAACCTGACAGGAGGTTTGGTAACTGCAGGAACCGAAACAAAAGCGGCAATTGCCGGTATAGCCGACATCTCTTACGCTCATAGAAATGACGATATCGATTGGTTCGGTGTGAACGGAGTTTACTCTTTGGGAGTGGTTATTGCGAATGTGGGTAACAAAGTTGCTTATTCTGCAAACGCAAGAAGAGACTTCCTTCCGACATCACTTAGAATCGGGAATGCCTATACCGCGAAGATCGATAAGTACAACAGTTTGACGATAAGTTTAGATGTTTCCAAATTATTGGTTCCGACTCCACCGGTTTACGCAGATGTAAACGGAGAAACGACACTGATCTCAGGAAAAAACAACGATGTAGGTGTGATCGCGGGGATGATCCAGTCTTTTTACGATGCACCGGGAAGAGTCATTAAAGACGATAACGGAGATCCGATTGATAACGGTGACGGAACATTCCAGGTGAAAAAAGGATCTAAGTTCGGTGAAGAAATGCGNNTACTTCTATGAAAACATTTCCAAAGGAGGCCGCCAGTTCTTTACAATGGGTATCGGATTCAAATACAATATTTTCAGCTTTGATTTCTCGTACCTTGCTGCGATGAAGAGAAATAACCCGTTGGCAAATACAATGCGTTTCACACTTCGCTTCTCCTTGGGTGATAAAGTAAGAGATACGGAGTCTAAACCTGAATAATGGACATTCGAATTGGCTTCGGAGTAGATGTCCATCGTTTGGAAGAAGGATATGAATTTTGGTTGGGAGGGTTAAAGCTCCCTTCTTCATTTGGTGCCGTTGGTCATTCCGATGCTGATGTCCTGATCCATGCTATTTGTGATGCTCTTCTCGGAGCTTTGAACCTGCGTGATATCGGGTTCCATTTTTCAGATACCGATCCGCAGTACAAAGGAATCGATTCCAAGATCCTGTTGAAGAACGTGATGACCCTGATCAAAGAAAAAGGATTTTCAGTGGTGAATATTGATGCGACGGTCATTCTTGAAAAACCCAAAGTCAATCCGCACATTCCGGAAATGCAGCAAATCCTGGCAGCTTTACTGGAAGTGGAAACTGACCGGGTTTCAATCAAAGCAACTACACACGAAAAAGTAGATTCATTCGGAGCAGGAGAAGCTGTGAAGGCTTATGCTGTTTGTTTAGTCTCGAAGAAATAAGTGGAAACGTTCAAATAGTGTCGTTTAGACAACGTTTCACTTTTCAATTCCTTGAACCTGTTTCAACTTTTGAACGATTTTAACCTGTGGTTAAAATCATATCATACCGGTGCATTCCTTCGCCGTAGCCGTTCTCCGTTATTTTCAGCGTTCTGAACCCGTATTTTTCAAAGAAAGTATATGAAAACTGGGTGGTATCCAGGATTACCGGTTTGTTTGGAAATTGTGCTTTGATTTCTTGCAGGCGAAAGATCAGTAGTTGTTCGCCGAAACCTTGTTTGTGGTAAGAACGCTCCACCATTCCCCAAACAAAAGTGATGGAGTCTGCACCGTCAATTCCTTTTTTGTCACCGATGCCGCCACAGCCAATGAGTTTGTTTTCCAGTTCCATGACATAATAGGGCGGATTATCCGTTGCTTCCGGGTCATTCAGTTTGATTAAGAAGCGCTCAAATTCATCCACTTCTTCCAGTGTGAAGTATTTCGGGACATTTGTTTTGAAAATCCCCATACAGGAGTCTTTGTCGGATGCTTTGTATTTCCGGATAATTCCTTCTTGGTTCATTGCTGATTATTTTCCGGATTCTAAATTACGGCAAATGTGCAGTTATTCCGCTTCCTCCCGGAAGAAAGTGACCCCGATAGATTCGAAGAATCGGTGGATTAATTCATATTTGCCGGGGCAAAACACTCCTGCATTTTCTCCGTAAGGAAGGGTTTGATACTCGCGGCATTCAAAGCAAAATTCAAAATAGCCGATTGTTTTGTTGTTACTGTTCAAAAACACAATAGCGTGCCTTGGGTAGTAGCAACAGCCATCTGTAAAGCTGATTGAACCCGCATCTTTTGAATAATTGTAATTGTAAAGAACTTCTGTCAGCCGATCGATCTGATCTGCAGTTAAGGTGATTTCATCCTTCAGGTATTTGGAGGCGATTTGATTGTGATGAATGGGAGTTGCGCTAACAACTTTACGCGAAAAGGAAACTACTTTGATCTTTTTGGCGATTTTGAAAAGCGAAATATTCCGTCTTTCTTCCGGGCTTAAATTTCCGTTCAATTCGCAGTCGTACCAATTATCCGGAGAAATATTTTCAGCAATGGTTTTGTCTGTAGTTTTGAACTTGGCAGATATGCACCCCCAAGCTATTACAATCGCAAAAAACAGATAAACGAAAGTGGGAAAGAGGTTTTTCATGGCGTGTTTCGAGTTAAGATGCTTAGAATGATCGTTTTCCATAAAACGGATAAAATGGGTTGTTCACTCCGTGTTCATAATTTCAAAACAGAAGTAATCTCCACCTTGGGCAGACTTCGTATATTTGTCCACTATAACGAACAGACATGAAAGTAAACCCCGCATACAATACGAAAGAA
>DJFP01000237.1:5336-32834 GCA_002432565.1 Flavobacteriales bacterium UBA5869 | reverse complement strand
GAAAAAGAAGCGCACGGAAGGAAAATCGATAGGTTTGAATGGAATGGGCTTAAAACCTAAAATTCCGATTTCATCACTGAATGGGGTAGAGCTCATCGAAGTTGACCAAATCATTCGTTGTGAATCAGATGGCAATTATACAACCATCGTCCTTCACCAGCGCAAGATCACCGTTTCGAAAACCCTGAAGGAAATCGAAAAACAACTGGTTGATTTCCCTTTCTTTTTTCGTTTGCATAATTCCCATTTAGTGAACCTGAACCAGGTGGTGAAATACATACGGGGAGAAGGAGGTTCCGTAATCTTGTCCAACCAGGAAGAAATCGGTGTATCCAGAAGTAAGAAAATGGAACTGCTGGAAGTTTTAGGAATCAACTAATTCGGGAAATTACTCACTGAAAGGAAAGAACCACAAATTTAGGATACCCGTTTCCATGTGTTTAATTACATTTGAAGGGTAATAATGATCTTATGAAAGCACTTCTACTAGCGTTAATCGTATCTTGTTTAGCTTCCGTTGGTTTCGGACAGCAGGGATTGGTAAAATCCATCGGGAATACTGCCAAAGAAAAAGCAAATGCCCAGGATTTTAATACAACCAGAAATAACAAGGAACGCGGTAATCTGATGGATGTGCAAAAGTCCGGCGAAGCTGCACCTGCACCGGCCTCAGCACCTGCAGAATCTGCTTCACCTGCTGAAACGGAACCATCCGGCGATTATCAGGCATCTTATACATTTACAAGCAGTGTGTCCTACAAGATAGAAAGCGCCAAAAATCCCGGTGAATCCCAGGTAATTGATTATGATTTCGGAGACCAGGTGATCAAAATGGCCGCAACTCCCGATATGTCTTCGATCATTGATTCTAAGAATGGGGTGATGATTGTATTGAACAACAAAGAGAAAACCGCAATGGTCATGTCGACTAAAGCCATGGAAGCTGCGATGAAACAACAGCAGGTGAACCAGGGAAATAAACCGGCAGCGAAAATCACCAGGACGGGAAGAACCAAAACCATTTTGGGATACAAGTGTGAAGAAATGCTGATCGAGACAGATAAGAAAACCGAGGTCTGGATCACTAAAGATGCTGGAATTGACGTCAGTAACACTTTCGCAAACATGAACAAAACATCGCCTTCCCAAATTCCGAACGAGGCATTTACGGAAGGAGGTATGCTGATGGAAATGACCGGTTATGATACTGCGGGAAAAATGGAAGTACACATGCTGATTACAGCGCTTTCAAAAGAATCCAAAATCGTAAACATCGGATCTTACAAGATCACGAAACTGTGACTTCGACTCGGCAGTTTAGTTACAGGTTTTAGTTCTATTTCATAGTTAGTTGACTGAGCGGAGTCGAAGTTAACTTAAGCAACAGGAAAATCCTCCGGGTTCGGATAAATGTATTTGTAACCGAGATCAATAGAGAGTTGATTTGAAATAATCCGCTCGGAGCGTGTTCTGTCTTCAAATAAAGGCGGATCAATTCCCAGTCTGGAAGCCATTCCTGTATAGAATGCCCCTTTAAACGGATGTTCCGTGGCGCACCCGTTAATCGTTTTATTCCATAGTTTCTGCTGTATGACATGTTCAGTCAAACCAATGGCATCTTCCAGGTGAATTAAATTCACACGGTCCATTGCCTGGTAGGTTTTTCCCGATTTGGCCATGGCGGTGACCGGGTATCTTTTCGGGCCGACTAATCCGCTCATACGGATAACCGTTAATCGGTCTCTCAGCATGGAACTGATTGTCAATTCCGCATAACCGATAGCGTTGGTTTTCACCGATCCCGCGGGGTAATCGTGTTCACTAAAAATACCGTTTCGCTCCGGGTAAACACTTGTGGAACTGATGTGAATGACTTTGCAGGAAGGAGGTATCAGATCAAGCATGCGGACACAATCTTTTGCATAGGCTTTTTCATCCGTCCTGGAAGGAGTAAAAGCCAGCACCAATACATCCAGATCTCCGAAATATACAGTACTCTGGTATTTTTTTACCAAAGGATCAAACAAAATGTGCGAAAAATGCTCATGGGAAAGCTCTACGGTGCGCGAGCGTGTAGTTCCGATGACGTGGAAACCTTTATTCAATAGTGATTTAGCCAGAGGAAGTCCAAGCCATCCCAATCCGATTATTCCGATCTTCATGAGCTAAATGTACATTAAATTAGTAGTGGTGAAAAATTTTTCACCGCTACTAATTATTTTATTGATTAAACCCTAGTTTTCTTTGATCCAGGTATTCTTGATCGTGTGGCGCACCAAATAGTATTTGTTGTCTCTCCAATAGAAGAAACAAACACAGTTGTTGATGCCGTCGATGATCATTTCGTATTCATTTCCTACATCACTTTTGATGTTCATCGTGTATTTCACTTCTTCGTCATTGTAGTCGTACTTGGTAATGAAATAATCCGAAGAAATACTTGCTGTGGTGTGGTGAAAAGTCGTCAATTCCTTGTTGAACTCAAACAATGTTCCGGCTTCATCCGTAGAAAGAATGTCCCACTTGGAAGTTTCTTCGTTCCAAACACCATCCTGGCGATAATTCGTAGAGATGTTCAGTTGTGCAAAAGTGATGATTGAGGTGAAAAGCAGGCTGATGATTAAAAGGATCTGTTTCATGGCGTAATAATTTAGATTGAACAAAGAAAGCGCAGAAATCCATATCCTGCAATAATGCATTTGTCGTATTCTGGTATGAGTGAGCAGAATGAGAATGAGAAAACTGAATGAGGATCGGGATATTGTTTATGAACGATTTCCGGATTTCTGCTGTCGGATTCAAAAAATGACTTGTGTCATAAATTACGAGGGGCATTTATAGCTATTTTTGGGCATCAAACAATACGTATGTTCTCAAAAGCTTTTATACGATTAAACTGGATCACGCTGGTACTCATTTTCCTGGTAATTATTGCCGGAAGCGTAGTTCGTACCTCCGGAAGCGGAATGGGCTGCCCGGATTGGCCGAAATGTTTCGGAAGCTGGGTCCCGCCGACAAATGAAGCACAACTTCCTGCAAATTACCGCGAGGTTTACGGTGAAAAGCGCGTGGCGAAAGTGGAGAAGTTCGCCAAATTCCTGACTATGCTCGGAATGAAAGAAACCGCTGAAAAGATCAAAAAAGATCCGAGAACGTACGAAGAAGAACCATTCAATGCGCAGCGTACCTGGACCGAATACGGGAACCGCCTGGTGGGTTTTCTGGCCGGAAACGGGGTGCTGATTATTTTTCTTTGGGGATTTTGGAAATACCGGAAAGACCGCCGTTTGGTGTGGCTCTCATTCATCAATCTCATTGTCATTGGTTTAAACGGCTGGTTTGGTTCGATAGTCGTGGCTACAAACCTGGTTCCCTGGACGATCACTGTCCATATGTTCCTGGCGCTTTTGGTAGTTTGCCTGCAGTTGATGCTTATCCGCAGGATTAGCCCGGTGCAGCAAAAGACCCTGAACCTGCCTGTTGCCATGAAATGGCTGATCGGGATTATTTTAGCAATCACGGCGTACCAGATGTTCCTGGGAACGCAGGTGCGTGAGTACATTGACCAGTTAACCCAGCAAGGATTGGGAAGAGATTCCTGGACCAGCAAGTTCGGATGGGCATTCTTCATTCACCGTTCATTCTCCTGGGCTGTTTTGGTATTGATGGGATTATTGGTATTCCTGAACTACAAAACCGACAAAGTAAAATCCGTTTATTGGGCATTTTTGGTGTTGGTGATCGAATTGGTAGGCGGCGTCTTATTAGCATATGCGGACATGCCGGGATTTGTACAAGTATCTCATTTATTGTGCGCTACGGTTTTGTTCGGGATCCTGTTTTTGCAGTTTATTCGTCTGCGGCCTTTGTCCAAACCGCTTGTAAAGAGCAGTTTGCGTGGATAATTCCTTTCAGAAAAAATACATACATCAAAAAAACGGGAATCAGATTTGATTCCCGTTCTTGTTTTATGCTTATTCTGTTTTCTCAAGCTTTTGAACAAATCTTCCTATGGTCGAACCCACACAATCGACCAGGTAAGCTCCCGGAGATAAAAATTCGATATTTAGTACATTGTTTCCAGCTGAAAACTCACCTGCAGCAACGGTCGTTCCGTCTAAAGAGATCAATTTATAGCTCGTTTTTTCATCCGTGTGAATGTTCACCTGGTTTGTAGCCGGATTTGGATAAAATTCAATCATTGGTTTTTCCAAAACGTTCAAACCAAGCACACAATTTTCGTCAAATGTGACACCTGCATCAAATTGAAAACTATTTCCGGTCCAATTGGCTGTAGAATAGGCCGCATCATCAACTCGGATACAAGTCAGCTTATTGCCCGAAACCCACAGCACCTGCAGGTTGGGGTTGGTTCCGTTTGCAATATTCAGCGATGAAAGATGGCTGGAAAAACAATACACAACTTCCAGTAATGGATTATGGGAAAAATCCAAACTTGTCAATTGCGTGAACGGACAATCAAATCGCTTCAGATTCGGGCAGTTGGAAAGATCAAGCTGACTGTAAGATCCTCCTACTCCACGGAATTCTGTCAGGGCAGAACAATGCGACAAATCAATGGATGACAATTGGTTGCCGTTGCACATAATGTATTCCAGTGCATTTGTTGTGGGGAAAGTCAATTGATTCAAAGGATTAGAGGAGCAATCCAATTTTTTAAGCAATGTCTGACTTGTTAAATCAAGTGACTGAATAGAGTTGCTCGTACAATACAATTCAATCAAAGACGGATTTTGACTCACATCCAAAGTGCTGAGACTATTGCTTTCACAATATAAATATTGAAGGTTCGGATTGCTGCCCAGGTTGAGGTTTTGAATCGGATTGATGGAGCACCGCAGATTCCGCAAGTTGGTATTTGCCGAAACATCGAGTGAACTAATATGATTCATGGCACAAATCAAACCCTGCAAAGCGGTATTGTGCGATACATCCAAACCTTCCAGTTCATTGTTTACGCACGATAAAAAGGGAATATTTTCAAAAGCCTCAATACCTGTTAAGTCATAGATTTGCATTGAATAGCAAAGGATGCTATCCGTAAAATTCAATGCCTCAGACACCTGGATCTCATTGTCGGAATTCGTGTTGATTCCAGGATGGTTCAATAAATAGGTTTTAAAATTCTGATCGGGAACATTAACGATTTGTGCCTGCACAATGGAAAGGAATCCACACGCTAAAATGATACATAGCATTTTTTTCATGGTGTTGTTTTTAAGTGATTACTAATTCAATTGTTTGAAAGAACGGGATTATTGCTCACTTGGTTTGGTGAAGCAACGTAATCCGGACTAGTTATTGATTTATCGGTCCAAATCGGACGATTATTGAAGCTATGAAACTCTTGAAGAAGTAGCGTTGTAAAATGTTTACATACTGATATCTTTGGGATGTTGGTATTCAAAAAAACAGAGTAGTTTTTGATCAAATGATCGATTTGATAAATCGAATTTCGAATCTACCAGATTTTATCTTATAGACATTTTGAAAATTAGGAAATTACCGAATAATTAATGATTTTTGATCGAACACAATAACACTATTCATGGCAAACTCAAAAATCATTCTGACTGCTGACGATTTCGGAGTAGATGACTCCATCGACAACGGGATCATTCAATTGGTAAAGTACCGCATTATCCACTCGGTAGAAGTTCTTGCAAACAACGGGGAAAAGGGTGCAGAAAGTATTCGTAGGACCGAAAAACTACTTGACCAGACCCAGGGCGTGAACCCGGAACTGGAACTTGGTGTACATCTCACCATTACTTCAGGTAAACCGGTCAGCAACGCCAATTTATCCGAGATACTTTTCGACGGGCATTTTATTTCTGCCAAAAGCACAAACAGTTCCGCAAATCCCACGGCTATTTACACAGAACTAAAAGCACAAATCGAAATTTTGAAAAGCAACGACCGTATTTGGAGCAAGGTGACACATCTGACGAATCACCACGATGCCTTGTGGTTTTACCCGGATTATACCGAGGTATACGTACGTGTAGCGCAGGAATATGGTCTGCCCATTCGTAATCCGCGTGTATTGCCGGCCTGGAGTGCCTTGTTGTACTACAAATACTTCGGTCCCCGAAGCGCCAGTCAGGAGGATTTGGAAAAATCTCAGAAAGCTTATGATTTGCGCAAGTTGGGACATTTTGAAGCTCGCGAACTGGAGTATCGGTCAACCCATTATTTAGACAGCTCTCATTATTCGCTTTGGCGCACTATTATTGATGCCAATCCCTATAAAACAGATGAGTTTATTGCTCATCGGCAGCAAAAACTCCGGGAAGTGTTTAGAAATATCCGCAAAACCCACAACGAACTCGGGGTTCCCCAAATTGTAGAAGTGCTGCTTCATGTGCGTGAGGGGGGAGTGAACAAATCGGCAGTAAAACTCCCAAAACACAAAAGAAATCAGGCTTTTGACAAATTCGACCTGGAACATTACAACGGAGTCTCAACGGCTTATTTTGACGGCAGATCCGTGGAATATCATGCTTTACTGTGGGAAAATACGGATGGCAGACTCTCCAGGCTGTATACCGATAACCAGATCGAGAAGGGCCGCTGGGACGAATGCGTAACACAAAAGTTAAGTACATTTTAAAGAAACCGGGAAAAGTAAAAAGCATCCAACTACCGCTGAATGCTTTTTCTTTTTGTGGAGAAGGGCGAACGGAATGGAACCGGAACTTCGAATGAAATTCAATTCCAAAAAAATAGTTTCACATTTCCTTTTCCCTTACAACGCTATCAATAAATTGTTTGCCAAAAGTTGTTAGTTTAATCATCCTTCTATCAAATTCAATATTACCCTTTTCAGAATTATCGATTGTTGTATTTTTAATCTCATCAAGCTCTGGATCATTTTCCAAAGGTTCATAAGTATTCGGGGTCGTCATATGAGCGAATGGAGGTCTTTCCAAGATACCCAGTCTACATAAATTATCCATATAGGTTGAAAAGGCTGCCCTTTTAGACAGCCTCATTTGTTTTTATAGGTTCTTATTCTGATTTCCTGTTGTTGATGCATCTGTTTTGGAGTTTTCATAAAACAAAAGTAATGAGGTCTACAAGTGTTGTATATTCTAACGCTGTCTTCTACATCCAATACCCGGAAGACAATTGATCGATCATTCTGTTTGATGTGAAATTTATTTTCAATTTCAAACTTTTGAGAAAAACCAACGAAAGAAAACAGGGTTGAAAGGACCAATAATAAAAAAGGTTCAGGTAGTTTGTACACTATTGACTTGGTTGATCGAAGCGTATTTTTTTGGATAAAATTAGTTAAATTTTCAAAAACTTGATTAATTTTACCTCGTATTAAAGCCTAAATTCATTTTTGCAATATCGCCTAAATCAGCAATTTTATGAAGAAAATCTTATTTGGATTGATACTTTTTGTATCCTCCACCTCCTTTTCTCAATTGGACAGTGTTAACTTTTCAATGGCTTTTGTTGGTAATCCGACCCAAGAGGGTGACTTATTCAGGATACAAATAGACCCGAATTTATTGGACTCAATCGGAAGGCTTTCAGTGATGATTTATCATTCGGAAGACGATTCATTTGTCGCAGCCCAAGTTTTGGACGGAATTCAACTAACCGAAACCGATTTCATTGATAATGGAATGTTCGTGTTGAATTTTCCCTTTCTGGATCCTCAAAAATCATATATCATTATCATCGATAGTCAAGATTTAAGTCTGGCTTATTTACCGAGAGTAATCAAATATTGGAATTAAAAACTACCTAATCACAAAATTGTTTATTTATGGATCGTATACTTATATTCCTAACCTTTGTTGTGTGTATTTGCTCAAATATATTTGCTCAAATATCAACTACGACTTTGTATTCTACAGAAGATACACAAACTGGTTCCTTCTCTCCATCTAACATTAACGGAGGTGCTGGAACAACCATACAAATTTCGTATTCACCACTTAATTACATTCGAGGTTTTGTCAATTTTAACTTGTCTTCTATTCCTTCAGATGCGGTTATTATATCGGCAAATTTAAGGTTAACGCCTAGTGGAACAGAGAATGTTTCTGCTTCAAATTCATCCGAACTTTATTTAGATGTTTGCAATTCTGATTGGTCGGAGTCAACCTTAAACCATGATGCGGGAGTCTCCAATAATACAAATCTTTTAACGGTAATGAATTCGAATCTTAATAATGCCAAAAGAGAATTTAATGTAAAAACTCATGTACAGGCACTTGTTGAATTAAGAGTTCCGAATTTTGGCTGGAGAATTAGAAGAAATCCGGAAAGTGGAAGCAATACTGTTATTAGTCAGTATTACAGTAGTGAAAATACTACCAATTCTACCTATGCACCCGAATTAATCATCCAATATTACCTTCGTTCTTATGTTAGTGCCGCTACTATAGTCCATACAAGTACATTGACTAGTAATGACGGGTCTATTTCTCCGACTATTATGAAGGGATCATCCACCACAATGACATACAGATGGTTTAATTCCAGCGGAACGCAAATTGGAACTTCTCAAAACCTGACAGGAGTCGGAAAAGGCTGGTATGGGCTAAAATATTATGGCTCCGTAGCTGGTGACACCACTTACCAGGCATTTATTGTAGGAACCAAATGTGAGGATGTTTCAATTACATTCGATCCTGGTCCGAATTACATAGATGATGCAAGGTTTACTGACTTTGTGAGCGGATCCGGAACAAGTGCAATCAACTATCCTCAGGCCAATAATGGTTCAAATATTTTGATGATGCATGAGCGTTGGACGAATGGTGGAGTTTGGTATAGCGCCAGAGATGTTATAAAATTCCGATTGTGGGTAGATCCGGGCTGCCAGGTAAATTCTGCTGTTATGACCTTGGTAGGCAACGCTCATAATCCGTTACAAACTCCGAATACTTCCGAGTTGTGCCGGATTACGACAAACTGGTCTGAATTTGGTGTCGCTCACACGAATATGCCTGCTTCAACAGCAACTGGAAAAATAACAGTACCAGCAATAGCTGCAGGAAACGGTAACGCAACCCCGGACATAGCCAGTTTCTTTAATATTTGGAAAAATGATAACGTTCAAAATTATGGGATGTTATTCCAGCTGCAATCTTATGCCTCGAACCTGTATACGCGTATGCAGTTTCATTCCAGTGATGCAACTACTGCAGGAAATAGGCCAAAAATTGTTTTCTCAATACAAGCGATTAATAATTGCGATTACACTTCCTTTAGTCAGTTAACAGGTAAAACGGATGCCGGCTTTGCTACTACATTCAACAACACTTTAAAGTTCTTTTTTTCAGAAGAGTACACTATTGACAGCGGAAAAAAGTTACCGCTAAAAATCTTCAATGAAGATAATGTTGCTATAGCTGGGATCGATTTCAACGGTTCTGCAATTCCGGGAATCTCATTGACTCTTCCGGCTATTAACTATGTAACAGACAAAAACTTTGTTGCCCTGTCCCTTTCAGGATTAAGCCTTACAACAGGTAAGTTCTATACCCTTGAATTTACCAATACACTCGGAGAAAAGAAATATTTGAAATTTAAATACACCAACTAATGACAATCACTAACATCAGAAAAAACAGGGTATTCAAAGCGACGAATATCCTTTTGATTTATGCATTGCTTTTGGATATTACGGTTCCATTTGCTCAAACGATGGATACTTTGTTATCTATTCCTTCACAGCCAAACTACTCAGGAATAATCCTTCCGAATACAGCACCAATAAAAGAGGTTTTTGAAGAGTATTCTTCGGTTATTCATGATAAACCAGAAGTTTTGGAGGAAATGGATCTTGAACAAGCAGAACAATCCCAAAAGCTAACTTCAGTTTTGACTAGTTCATCGGGAGGTTCAGGATTTTCTATCAATATGAATGATGAAATGGTTGATCCGTTTACCGGAGATTTTTTCTATTCAATTCCTTTGATGGATGTAGAAGGCTACCCTATAACGCTTAGCTATAATTCAAATATTACCATGAATACGGAAGCTTCCTGGGTTGGACTAGGGTGGAACCTGAATGTAGGATCTGTTGAACGTGAAATGCGTGGTATACCTGATGAGTTTGATGGGACACAAATAGTAGTTCGTACAACTAATCAGCTTGATGATATTACTTCTAATGGATACAAAAGAGGCAAATATTGGAACGCTGGAATAAATATAAAACTAGACGATTATCTAAAGTTGAATATAGCCTACAACTCGTCTAAACTGAGGGGATTCTATACAAATACTTATCTTGGTAATGGACACACCTATGACAAGACAAGCGGTTGGGACTTAAAGGTTGGAACAACTATTTATTTCGTTGGGTTAAGTGTCGGAGGAAGCTTTGGGAAATACTTTAGCTACGACTCTAAACGAGGAATAAACAGAGGTGTCGGAGGAGGTTTGACTGGTGGTATTTCCATATTTGGTGTTGGTCCGAATTTTAATACATACTCCAGTAAGAATTTTAATAGCCGCGAAGGGATGACCGGGAAAACGGTTACCCGCGGATGGGGGCTTAGTGCCAATGCTTTCTCGGTTTCTGTAAGTACATCCAGTTCCCACACAAGCACCATTCCTTATGGATCTCAGACAATGGTTCCAAGGGTTCAGCTTAATTCTATAAACCGTGGAGCAAGTGCGACCAGAGACCGATCTTTTTTACTTGGTGTAAAACTAAATGACATGCTTCAATTAGGCGCCACTTTGGGAAAACTAGAGCAGTCTTACTGGTCAGCAAGATATGATACGAAAGATGGCAACACCATTTATCAACCTGCAATAGGCTATCTTCATTCCTCTAAAAAGTTTCCTGCTTTTGGATACGTACTTCCAATTATGGATTTTAACCGTAGCAATGATACCCGTTATTCGGAACAAATGACTACACTTCCCTTCTCCATGCAAACTTTTGATATTTTCCATGCAAATGGTATGGGTATGCAGGGAACATTTCGTGCACATCGTACAGATGCCGGAACTTATATTGATGCTGCTGCTGTAGATGAAAGCACTGAGCTGACAATCCTTGATAAGCAAAGCACCAGTTTGTCTACTTTCACAGAGGAAGGTGGTTATGGGGCATCAAAAACTACTACTTACAGTAAGGATTTGAAAAAGAGTAATGGTACACATGTACTAGAGTTTAATACCGCTGTAGATCCGGTAAATGGGTTTGACCAGTCAGTTTATTTTAAAGGAGTCGGAGAGACGACACCGGTTGATGCATCCTTATATGATCTATTAAAGGGGCGTACTGCGTCCAGAGCTCATCTTCTGAAGGTTGGAAGTGATATTTCTCTTCAAAACAGCATAGTCACTTTTCACGGAGCTACTTCTCCTCTTCCTCCGGATGGAAAAGTAACCTTAACCAAGCCTACACCAGCAATTTCTTTCCGACCAAGAACAACAAGTGAATTATTGGCTTCTGACAGCGATTATGAAAAGAAATACTACAATTACTCAAAAAATGACATAAATCCCAATCCGTCTGCTCCAAGTATAGTTGAAATTTCAAGAGACACTAGCTTACCGAATGTTATTTCGCGTATTGAGGTGACAAACGATAACGGTGTTTCCTATGGTTACGGAATTCCTTCTTTTTCCAATTCTTCTTCCCAGGTATTATTCAATATAGGAAGTAATTCGGGAGCACCAACTATTTTAACAGATGCTAACGGACTCGTTACCTATTCTTATGGTGATAATAGTGTGTCAAACACTAAAGGGCTTGCCCATTACTATGATAAAACAACCGTTCCGACATATGCTGAGTCTTTTCTCTTAACGGACATGTGTGGGACAGATTACGTGGACCGTACAGGGAACGGACCTACTCCTGATGATATCGGAAGTTATTTCAAATTCAATTATACACGATTGTATGAAAATTATCACTGGCGTTTTCCATTTGGAAATCAAAAAGCATTTTACCAGGAAGGGACGGTAGGTTCCGAATTGGATGATATGGCCAGTTACTCCTTTGGAACCAAGGAGGTCTGGGTTACACATTCTGTAGAGTCTAAGAATTACATTGCTGAATTCCTTTTGGACGTGACTCCACGAGCTGATGGTTATGGCGTAAATGAAAATGGTACTACCATTTCGGGAGAAAAAACATACGCCCTGAAACAAATCCGATTATACTCACGGGCCGATCGTAAGACAAACGGGAATGCTGCAAAAGCCCTTCAAATTGTAGAGTTTACATATGATTATGAATTGTGTCAGAATTATCCTCCTAATGGGAATAGTACAGCAGGACAAAAAGGAAAGTTGACGTTGCAAAGTGTTTCCGTTTATACCGGAGATTCGTATGAGAATCAACGTAGTTCGTTCAGTTTTGACTACGGCACAGGAGCAGCTGGTAACCCTGACTTCAATTATGGAAAGGTAGATGCATGGGGGCAATATAAACCAGGAGATGTGGTGTTCAATTCCCGTTTCCCTTATGTTGCACAGTCACAGGCAGAAGCAGACAACAATTCACAGGCATGGAAACTAAAACGTGTTGTAAGTCCTAGCGGAGGTACAATGGACATCACTTATGAATCCGATCGTTATGGGTTTGTGCAGCGTAAACGAGTGATGAAGCACATGAAATTTGAAGGCTTGACAAACATTTTCGATTTGTTCAGTATGAAGTATGAACATGAAACTTCTCTTTCAAAGATCAGACAAACCATGAATACAAGTGCTTATTCGATATCTCCATATGCTGCTTTTGCTTCGTTGACCCGCTTAGTCTATAATGTCTTTTATGGAAAATTCTATGCTCAAAGTGTCCCGAATAATATTGTTGTCTTTAAATTGGATGAGCCGATTTCGATGAACGACCCATTGGCGGATCAAAAAGTCAAGAATGATTACTTTACTGATAACGGAGAGGTAATGAAGGAACTTTATTTAAAGGCACAAATACGTGTTACGAATAATGATACACGAGCAGAAATTGTACCTTTATTCGCAGGTATTTCTCGTGATTTGGTCAACGCATTAAGCGACAGTTATCCGGTAGATGATGCACCGGCAATTGGTGTACTTCCCCCTGTTTACGGCAGTGAATATCATACATACGGATACGTGGTACTGGATCCGTACAAGGTTAGAAACCCTAAGGACGAAGATTTGGATAATGGCGCGGATTATTTGAATGACAACATTTTTGAAGACGAAGCATTCAATCCGATCCAAAAAGCGGCTTTTGATTTCTTTCAGCAGTCACTTACTGATATTGTCTATCAAAACACGGCCTTTTCTTCCGGGATGAATTCATTGGACTTTTTTACCGGGGCAAAGATGGATATCAATAAAGCTATGCGCCAACTTGGTTTCGGACCAAGTTTGATCGGAGATTACAGTACTATGCGCGTTTATATTCCTTCAAATATCAAATATGGAGGTGGGTCACGTGTAAAATCCATCCAGTTTTCAGATAATTGGCAGAATATTTCCGGAGAATACACTAGTAATTATAAAGTTGATTATATCTATGATTTTGATCAAAAAACGAGCGGAGTAGCATCTTATGAAAGCCGCATATCGAATGATGAAAGTGCTTTCTATCAGTGGAATTCCTATTACGATATTCGTGTACGTTACCCGGATAAATTTAATTATACACCAACTCCTGCTATGGAGATTTTATTTCCAACAGGATCGGTAGGTTACTCAAAAGTTGCTACGCAATATAACAATCTCACTGACAGGGGATATTCCGTTTCAACATTTTATACTGCCTGGGATAAACCATTGTTTGAGGATAATACGGATTTGAAAAAAGAGGAGGCTGAAGTACAAGACAAGAACTCAGGTATTTACAAAAAGATCTGTGCCTTTTCACAAGGATTTTCTTTGGAGACTAATGACTTTCATGGTAAAATAAAGTCTAATGCCGTATACAAAGGCTCTCTGGACGAAATTAGCAAGGAGGCAATACCTGCAACGCTACTTTCAAAAACCAGCTACAATTATTTCAATGCAGGTGAGAAACAAAAAATTGCTGATGAAACAGGTACCATTGTGGAAAGAGAAGTTGGATTAGATTACGATATTCACGCTGATTCCAGAGTAATTGAAGTTACCACAAAATCGCTTTACCAGGCAATAAGCAGAGTGTGGCCATTTTCTTTTCCTCCGATTCCGGCTGTTGATTATATAACCAATAACTCTTTTGCTTTCAATGCCTTTTTCTCGCATGCTCTCATAAAGCATGCAAACAGGTCTGCCATACTGAAAAGTGTGGAAACTGAATACATGGGGTCACTAAACACAGCGGAAAACCTGGTTTTTGACAAATATTCCGGTGGAGTGATTGTTAGCTCTTTAACTGATGAGTTCAATGACAAGATGTATTCCATAGAGTATCCGGCACATTGGTATTACTCTGAATTACGAAATGTTTCTTCAAGCCAGGATAAAAGAATACAATTGACCTTGGGTTCCAATACCACTATTACAAATCCGGCTATTATCAAACAACTTTCGCCGGGTGATAAATTGAAGTTTACTATCGGTAATACAACCTCTTACGCCTGGGTCGCGAAAGCATACCCATGGCCATTAACACCGAAGTACTTTTTAATTGATCAATATGGCAATGAATTCACTATTCCTTCAGGTACTTATACGGTAACGATAGCTAAAAGTGGAAGAAGTAATGAGCTTACAGCAATTATGCAGGGAGTAACAACTAAGAAGAACCCATTATCTGGAGCTAATATCAACTTCCCAACCACAGATATCCTTTCGGGAGGAGCCATTACTTTGAGAGACCGCTTAAATGTTTTATGTAAAACTCCTGGGGGTCCTGATATCGTGAATAATAATAACGCTGTTAACGTTGGAATTGTCAATCCTTACCGTTACGGTATCCGTGGAGATTTAATTTTAGACAACCAGTTGAGCTGGCAGGATACAAGAGTACAGGCAACCACTGCAAATGGGGTTAGAAAAGACGGAGCTTATAGTTCTTTTGTTCCATATTATGCGCTATCTTCCGGGGAGTGGTATCCGCTTACGCATCCTTCCCATCCAAATTACGATGCACTCAAAAAAATACACTTATGGCGCAAGTCCGGTGAAGGAACACTTTACAATCAGTATGGCGCCCAAATCGAAGTGAAAGATCCTCTACGCATCAATTCGGCAATTCTTTACGGTTACAATCCGAAATTACAGTTGCTTCCAACAGCCATGGCACAGAATGCACGTAAACAAGAAATTGCTTTCGACGGATTTGAAGATTACAATTACTATCAGAGCCAGCCAATGGATAACTTTGAGACACATTTCTCATTCACTACCGATGATACTTACAAGGTTGAAGCGGTTAAGGATATACGCCACAGCGGCCAATTTTCAGTGAGAGTTGCACCTGCCAAGCAATTAAAAGCAAGCCGTTTAATGAAATCGTTCCAGGAAGCAAAAACGGTTCATTCCGATAATACGAGTAGTAATACCGGGCAGGTCCAAAATTGTGACTGTATCAATAACTTCAGCCCTTCAACGGGAGAATACGTAGTTGGTGCCTGGGTCAAACAATCCATTCCAAACAGCGGAATTATCAAAGTAGAAATCACGGATAATAACAACGCTATACTTTATACTACCTCATTCGGGGCAAGCAGTGTCTCTCTTGACGGCTGGCAGCGACTGGAACAAACGATCGCCATCCCTTCCAATATCCCAATAGGAACTTCTACTATAAACATTTATTTAATGAACACATCAAGCGGTGAAGTCTATTTTGATGATTTCAGAATCCATCCCTTCCAGGCTAGTATGGTTACAACCGTTTACGATCCGAAGACGCTGTTGAAAATTGCATCACATGACAGTTATAATTATACTACTTTTTATAATTATGATGAGAATAATCAACTTGTTCGAGTGAGGGTTGAAACCAACGAAGGAATCAAAACGATCAGCGAATCAGAAATGTCTGTTTACAAACAACCATAATCCACTTAGATGAAAATGATTTTTAACTTAATTCCGCATAAGCTGGGAAAATTTCCGCTATTCCTGGCTTTATTATTGACTGGGGTGATTCCGGAATGCCTTTTAGCTGCGGAAGAAAGAGCCCTTGGTTCAGCTCCTGTTGCAGCCAATAACTCCTTTTGGGTTTATGACGGGCGCTATTCAGATATGGCATTGAATCCGGTAACCTGGCCTGCATCTTTTACCAATAAAAAGGTTACAAATATTATTCGGGTATCTTCTGTGTCAGGGCTTACGGCCGATTTTGTACTGAAAGTAAATGTCACGGTGTTAAGCAAGAAATGGGATCCGGTGACTCTTAGTTTTGTTTCGTCAACTGTTACAACCGATCTACAGGTCAATTCATCAACAGTAGAAGTAAATGCGGTTAATGACAAACAGGCACTGATTCTGGAAGACGCTCATGCGCTGAAAGTAACGATTAACTCGGCCAATTTTGTTTCAGGATCTACTTCATTAAGCAATTTCACAATTACTTCCGAGATTATTGTTGACCGACAGTACTTTATGAACACTTCAGCCGTAACCGGATTAAGCCACACACCTTCTTCTACCGGAGCTATAGATGCTGCATCGGAACTGGATTTGAACTGGGATTATAAAGCCGGAGCCGAATGGTATGAACTGGAATATGTCCATATCAGCAAAATCGGAAAAGATGGTATAGTCCTTTCTCAAAGTGATCCGCTTCTCAGTAGATACAACTATTATATGAACTCAACCCGTGTGGAGGTCAAAGGGAATCATTATACTATACCAAAAATCTACGACAAAGGATTCCTGCTTTACCGTGTCCGTGCAATTGGGTTCAATGGAACAACAGCCAGCAGTCGTTTCGAATCGGACTGGACTTCTATTGAAACCGGGACTGTCACCATGCACACTGCCGCTAACGTTATCGATATCAATACGGAGTACGATTCTCAAATGAACTGGTCGCACGTAGTGACTTTTGCAGAGGACGGTAAACGCGGTGATGTGGTAAGCTATGCAGACGGTATGGGACGCGGCCGACAAAGTATTGCATCTAACAGTGCCACCAACCAGGTTGTTGTAAACAATGTGTATTATGATGAAATGGGAAGACCTGCCGTAACTGATCTTCCAACACCTTTGAACCAAACGGTTTTCAACCACCTGCCCGATTTTAACCGGGCTAACGACGGGATGAATACCAGTTTTAACTATACGGTGTTTGATTCTACGGGAACCGACTGTGCTATGGCACCAAATGCATTTTCTACCGACTATGGTGCCGGAAAATACTATTCAGCAAGCAATCCTGACAAAGACGGTGCAAATGCCGGTATTCCGGATGCAGAAGGGTTCCCTTACAACCGCATTACCTACAAAAAGGACCTGCTTGACAGAGTTGATAAACAGGGTGGTGCCGGAGGTAAATTGAAGACAAACGGAGGAAAAGAAATCCGTTACCTGGACCTAAGCAGTGAACAGGAAGAACTTAATTTGCTTTTCGGATCAGATATCGGCTTGGCTGAGCATTACCAAAAATCAGCGGCAATCGACCAAAACGGACAAGCCATGATCTCTTATACGGATATGGCAGGAAGGACTGTTGCAACTTATTTACAGGGGCCGGCTCCGGTTTCGCTGGATGCACTTCCTGATAATATTCCGGTGGCTGTTACAACTACATTGATCAATAACGGGTCTAATGATGTCACAAACCTAAGTGTCCCTTCTTCTACCTATTCCGCTCCCAAGCTGATCATGAATTCAGGAAATTATAGCTTCCATTATGGGTTTACACCAACGGAATACACCAAGGTTTGTGGTTCAAATTCGATATGCCTTGACTGCGTTTATGATTTCAACATGAAGATCACTGATGAATGCGGGAATACTTATTTCAACAAAACCAAAAAGATAAGTGGTACAAATCTCAATGCAACCTGCACAGTTGATACTTTTTTCACGGATACAACCGTTTTCCTAAGTAACCAAACCGGACCAAATATCGGGGCGATCTATACCATTACCAAAACCCTGAGTGTAAATAGAGACGCTATTGATGATTATTGGTGCTTTTACGAAGATGTTGCCTGTATTGATGAAATCCCCGACATTTTTGATGAATTGTATCAACAAGCAGATTTCGTTGATTGTGAATCTGAGGAAACATCCTCATCTTCATCGGCATCCATATCATCACTGAACTTATCGGGGCCTTGTGCAATCTATCAATTGCAGATGATGGAAGACCTTTCACCGGGCGGACAATATGCGGCTTACACTTTGAATCCTGATGGAAGCTATTCATTTACTGATCCGCTTTCTATCCTGAACCTTTCAAGTCCGGGAGGAAAATACAACAGTGTATCTTACGTAGACGAACTGGGAGCACCTATCCTGGTTATGAACAATGTGGGTGCCATCGTACCTGTTTCCCTGCTTCCACCGTGGTTTTACATTGAAAATTTCCAACCTGAATGGGCATTATCCATGCTGCACCTGCACCCTGAATACTGTTATTACGCCAATTGTCTTGCTGCAAATTCGGATACCTCAGTCTCTTTCGACGAGGCAATGCTGAATACCCATTCCTTCCAGGATGCTCTTGCTGCCGGTTACTTTAATCCTGTTCCGGGTGCAACGATCATTACTATCTTGACAACCTTCAGCGGAGCTGCTTCGACAAGCGATCCTTATTTTGTGGCAAACCCGGCATTAGCTGATTCCATTAAAGCTAGAATGAATGATTACATTACAATTAATAATGTGAATTATTCTATGTGGGATTATGCCGCGCTTTTGGCATCACATTGTGACGACCCATTTCCTCAGAATTGTTTGCGCAGTAAGACCATCGATCCTTGTTCACTGGATTATCTTTGGCTTGAGTTCCGACGTTTGTACCTGAAAGAAAAACAGACTTTGATGTTCCAGAATCCGGCAAACACCTGCGCGGATAACTGCGCGATCGGGGTTTCGGGTACGCATGCTGACAAAGAACGCAGGTTTCCTTGCTGGAACGACCTGATCAACGGAACCCCCGCACTTAGTGATCCTGCTCTTACTTCCAGCAATATGGTTCAAACCATGTGTGACGAAACTTGTACGGAGTATGCAGATGAATGGCTGGTTAAACTTTCAGGATGTTTTACCGGACCGATTCCAAACGGTCTGCGCCAGGACCTGATCGATCTTTGTAAGAACGGGTGTTCTGCCAGCACTCCCCAGGGCTTCGCAAGCGATACTCTTGGAAATACGATCAATACCATCCTTGCTTCTTATGGGATATCCGAATCTGATGTCTGCAGTGAACTACTGATCTCGGAACCTGGATTATACCAAAACGCTGATGAAATATATGCAACCATAAAAGCTCCGCTGGATGTCTGCGGATGTGATGCGGTGATGCAGGCAAAAACGGATCTTACCGCTTACCTTGCTTCAAATCCGTCACCTGTATTATACAGTACAGTAGAAGAAATGCTTGCACACAATACCGGTATTAGCATTGAAGAAGTGGATCCGCTGCTATGTGCCTGTGAGAAAGTTAAAAATAGTACGAACCCTGTATATACCTGGGAGGAAGGGAACACGGCAACGCAAGCCGCCCTGGATGTGTTCAATTATCGAATCCCGGTACCTCTATCCTGTGATAACAACTGTGCGGATTGTGAAACGGTTAGCGCTGCAATGGAAACGCTGGAGAATCGTTTCGCAGATCTGAGTAACTCACCGAATTATACAGTCCTGGTGACCAATTACCTCAACCGTATTTACCACAAAGAATACGACTTTTTCCAATACCAGGATTTCTTCGCTATGTGTAATTCGGCAACGACTCCTTTTTGCTCTGAAAACCCGGCGACCCGGGGATTCCTGGATATGCTGACTCTGCTGGCTTACCGCGGACAATTTACATCTACTTCACCTATCGAGCTACAAAGTAACAATGCGGTGTACGAATACGGAACTATCAGCGACTACCTGCCATTACCGGGTACAGCAGATTACTTGTTTTCTCTTAACGGAACAACAGCGACGCTTACTTTTGGGGCAGGAAGCGAAACATGTACCGCAACGATCCTTAATCCGGATAGTATCGATTATAACTCCATTGTGTCTTTCGATTTTGTCGCAAATGACATACCGGGATGTAGTCCCGATCCATCTTACAGTTTATTGGTTACTTACATGGATTGCGGACAAACGCATACCGGAACACTTTCCATCAGTAGTACTTGTTTTTCTTTCTACGACTGCGTATGCAGCAGCACAGATGTTACCCTGTGCAGCATTCCGGATAAATTACCGGAGGAGTTTTGCTACAGCGACTTACTGGGCGAAATGTACAGCGCTGTTATGGATGCTTACCAGGCTGAATTGGAAGAAGCTTATGATACATTCTCAGCGGAATACCTGGCGAAGTGTGCCGAAGCATTTACCTCTGAGAAACTAACCATGCAGGGATTCGTCAACAATTACCAGTATACCTTGTACTACTATGACCAGGCAGGAAACCTGGTACGCACTGTTGCACCGGAAGGTGTTACACCACTTGCCGCAAGTATGAGCCCGGCAGTAGATTATGCCCGTGCACATGCAAATGATCCGGTTCCGGCACCACGTGTCATTCCAACGCATGGCTTCGAAACGAAATACATGTACAATTCCTATGATCAGGTGGTACAATCTTCCAATCCGGACCAGGTAGGAACCACTCAATTTTTCTATGATTTTTACGGACGTGCCGTTGCCAGCCAGAACCCCGAACAGGCTTTAGTCAAAATGTATTCTTATGTCATTTATGACGCTCAGAACAGACCTGTGGAATCAGGGCAGATCTGCCGTGATGTTCCTGCTGTATTCCAGGGACCTCCGGGGTACACGATTAATGCTTTGGGAGATACTGAACTAAGAGCAGATGATCTGGGATCCGCATTTAAAACCTGGGTTTACTCGGGAGCAAGGTCTGAAGTTACTGTGACTACTTACGATAAGTCGCTGTCAACAACCATAGCAGCGAAGTTCAAATCCGGAACACAGCAGAACTTGCGCGAGCGTGTGGCTACGGTGGCGTATTTCGAATATGTTCCACGTCCGATACCGACTGATTTCTTTAAGAACAGTTACACTTCTGCGATCCATTATTCGTACGATATTCACGGAAATGTGATCGAACAGCTGCAGGATCTGCCGGAACTGGCGCCTGTAAAGCAGGACATCAAATCTACCCAGTATGATTTTGAACTGATCAGCGGAAATGTGAATAAAGTAACCTACCAGGCCAATGAGAAGGATCAGTTTGTTCACAACTACCAGTATGACGCAAACAACCGATTGACCGAAACTCATACTTCTCCGGACGGATATACCTATTCCCGTGAAGTGCACTACCAGTATTACGATTACGGCCCGCTGGCACGAAAAGAAATTGGCGAACAGAAAGTACAGGCAGAAGATTATACCTACACGATCAACGGCTGGCTAAAGCTCAAGAACGGTACGAAACTGAACCCGAATAGTGATGCCGGAAAAGACGGCCGCCGGGGTTATGAGGCTGCAAACGTGGCTGGTCATTTGACTATTCCTTCCGATGTGACCGGTTACACCCTTGGTTATTTTGAAGGAGATTATAAACCGATTGGCGGCGGGAATATGGAAACCACCACTGCAGGAAGCGCATTTTCTTCGAGTGCTGCGAATCTCTACAACGGGAATATCCGTTTGAGCACCACCGCTATTAAAGGGGTTCAGGTTAGTAATCCAACGGCCAATGTGGTCTTGGGAGCTAGTTATCACTACGACCAGCTGAGCCGACTGAAAAGCATGAAAACTTTCTTTGGACCTGCACTCGACAATGGAACTGCCTCTGACTGGATCGGGGCAACAGCAAGTAATGCTTACAGCATGACCCTGGCCTATGACCGCAATGGGAATATCAAAACCCTGAACCGCTATGGCCAGTCGCCAACTGCGATGCTGGACCAGCTGACTTACAATTACACGACCAACACAAACAAGCTCCACCAGGTAACGGAAGGAGCCGGAGTTGCAACCATTGATGATATCAGTAATACCCAGAATCCGAACAATTACCAGTACGATTACCTGGGGCAGTTGACCAAAGATGTGTCCGAAGGTATTACGGATATGAACTGGCGCAAAGGTGACCGTAAACTCCGCTCGATGAAACGGAACAACAATGTCACCAGCTTCCTGTATGATCCTTTGGGACGCCGGATTGCGAAGATTTACAAACCGTTGAATACCAGCGACCAGTCACAGTGGGTCTACACCTATTATGCCAACGAAGCCAACGGTACCACCATGGCGGTCTACGACATCAAACTGGCCACCAACTACGCGTATCTGAAAGAACAACACATCTATGGCGCAGAACGTTTGGGCATGGTACAATTGAATAAAACCGTTTACGCGAATGGAACAACGTTGCCAACGGATAATTATTCGACCAATACGCTCGGTAACAAGCGCTACGAACTGGTGAACCATTTGGGGAACGTGAATGCAGTAATTACAGACAGAAAGGTCCTGAACAGCGATTACTCGACGTCTGCCCATTACTTTGACTTTACGAGCAGCGGAAATACCTCCTGGAGTGGTTCTGCCTGTGGCGGCATGTCTGTTACACTGGACCAGGGAAGACTGCGTTTCTACCCGGGAGGATCCTGTGCCATGACCATGTACAAAGACTTCGTGGTAACTGCGGGCAAGCCTTACAACGTGGACTTTGACCTGGACCGTACGGGAATTGCCAATTTCACCGCTGAGATCTATACGGCAGCTACATTTGGCGGAACTGGAACGTTGATTACTACCCTGACAACCACAAACGGGAAGTTGAGTCATACCTTTACACCTGCGGCTGGTCAGGGCTTTATCCGGGTGTATTTTAAAAAGAACTCCATTGAAAACACCAGCTTTTACATCGATAACCTGAGCATCCAAACGGTTGCCTCTCCGTATAAAGCGGTGGTGGTAATGACCTCAGACTACTATCCTTTCGGTTACCAGATGCAGGGGCGCCATACCAATGACCCGAATTACCGATTCGGCTACAATGGCATGGAAAAAGATGCGGAAATGCATGGAGAGGGTAATTCTTATACGACTGAGTTCAGGCAGTATGATCCGAGATTGGGACGCTGGTTGAGCTTGGATCCGTTGATGGCAGAATTTCCATGGATGAGCCCGTATGTAGGGTTTGATAACAATCCGGTATACTATACAGACCCGTTGGGACTGGAAACAGGGGGGGCGATCGATGAAATAACAGTTACCGCCAAACGCACTTTTGGAATGAAAGTAAGAACCCTGTTGCGTGAACGAAACGCAATATTGAGGAATAAGGATTTAACACTTAGCCAGAAGAATGCGGCATTGAATAAATCGTTTACTAAATTCTTTCATGCCATAGGAAGGCACAAACTGGCAAAGGCCAATGCTGTTGCCGGCGGGGCAGGTATTGCTATTCAACAAAATGTTGATATCGAGCTAATAGCCAAAGGTATAATTGGTATGTTTGATTACAACAAGGTCCAAAAGGAAAATGCCAAAAAAGCTGCTGAAGCTGTTTACATAGCGAAACGATACGGGTATTCTCCTATACGATCAGCTATCATGCTGAATGTCATTGAAGAAGGCCGGAATTGGAGAGAGAGTGATCTGCAGGATAAATCGACAATAATATCCGGTAAGATTATTGAAGTTGCAACTATTGTGTATGGAGCCGGCGTTGCTTCAAGGGTGTCCCGGGTAAGTGCGGAGGTGAGATCTTTAGAAAAAAAATTGTTAACTAATCTAGAAGATATTGGTTGTTTTGTATTCGGAACAAAAATAGCTACCAATGAAGGCTTAAAAAGCATTGAAGAAATTCAAGTAGCGGATTCGGTATGGGCATTTGATGAAACCACCGGTAATAAATCTTTAAAAGTTGTCTACAATACGTTTATTCGTCAAGTAAATCATTTACTTCAATTAACTGTTGGTTCAGAAACTTTATACACCACCGATGACCACCCTTTCTATTTGAATGGAAATTGGGTAAAAGCAATGAATTTGCATGTTGGAGATTCGTTAGATTTGCTGAATGGAGGAAAAGTTGTACTTTCGGAAAAGAGCAGGATAGATACTCTTGTAACGGTTTACAACTTTGCAGTAAGCGATTATGCAACTTATTATGTTGGTGAGCAACAGATATTGGCGCATAATAATAATCCTTGCATAACACAACCTGGATCACTAAAGCCATTAGGCTTAGGTTCTACCGGAAGAACCGTTCCTAGATCGATGTCTGAAAAATGGGCGATGAAATTTGTGAAGGATAATCCACAATTGGGTGAAGTCATAATGGAAGGTATGGGAGACACACGTTGGTCTGGTTGGAGTAAAATGCAATTTGTTCATAAACCAATTGGAGGCGGAAGAGCTGTTACTGTCCATTTTGTTGGTAAATTTGAGAATGGAGTTTTAAAAGCAGTTGATGATTTTAAATTTAAATGATTTATGAAGGTAAAATGCATTGGAAATACAGGAGAAATATTGAGGCCTTATGAATATTCAACTTTGAAAGAAGAAATGCTTGGCAGATTTGGAGCAACTGGTTTTTCGACATATGGACAGCTTGATATTGGTAAAGTGTACTTAGTGATGGGAATAATAATTTTCAAAACTTACCAAGCTTATTTAATTGATGATAATGACTTTATTTCTGCTTGTCCTTGTCAGTTATTTGAAATAGTTGATGATAAAGTGAATTCCAATTGGCACTTTAGATTAATTGAACAGGATGAAAACATCTATCCTTTTGTCCAAGGTGTTTTTGGTTATTATGAGTTATGCTTTGATAAGAAATCCTATGAAAACCTTATCGTAGAAAAAGATGAAGAGTATCAACAAATCTATTTTAAGCGAAAGATGGAATTAGAAAAAAGGTAATGTTATCACAATCATCACTTTTGAAACTATCCAAAGCATATTTATTTGATTATCAATATTCATTTTAATATCAAATGATCAAAACAGGTGAGGAATATTCCTCACCTGTTTTATTTTAAATCATTCAGAACACTTCAAACACTGTAGGCACGTTCTTAGTGTATTCAAAAATCACCTGGACGAATTGTCGATACCGTAATGAAACGTGTATTGGTAACAAAAATCGCTACCAATAAAGGCTTAAAAAGCATTGAAGAAATTCAAGTTGCGGATTCGGTCTGGGCATTTGATGAAACAACCGGTATTAAATCTTTAAAAGTTGTCTACAATACGTTTATTCGTCAAGTAAATCATTTACTTCAATTAACTGTTGGTTCAGAGACTTTAATATCCGGTAAGATTATTGAAGTTGCAACTATTGTGTATGGAGCCGGCGTTGCTTCAAGGGTGTCCCGGGCTAGTGCGGAGGTGAGGGCTGTAGCGGCTGAGGTAGAAACTGGAGTAGTTGCGAAAAATGGTAGTACTTTAGCTAATAGATCAGGACAACAAATGCATAAATTGTACAAAGTGTCAGATGTATTAGCGAACGTAAGAATAAAAGAGTTTAGATTGCCAAGTGGTAAACACATTGATTTTATTGATTTAGAGAAAAAAATTATTTATGAACTTAAACCGAACAATCCAAGAGCAATTAAACAAGGATATAAACAATTAGAAATGTATCAACAGGAAGTTGAAAGTATTTACGGGAAAGGTTTCAAAACAGTGCTCGACACCTATTAAAATAATTAAAATGATGGATTTAGAAACATTTAAAAAAATAATTGGCAATTCTCTCAATAAGAAAGGATTTTCAAAAAAAGGTAGTTTTTATTATTATTCGGGGAAGGATTTGATAATCGTTATTGGATTTCAAAAATCGAATTTTTCTAATAGCTACTACGTGAATCTAGGGTATACTATTAATGAGTTAAATCCTGATCTTTCCAATCCAAGAGATGTAGATGGTGATGTGAGAGTAAGATTCACAATTGACACAGAAGGAAAAAAAAGTGATCTTTTTGAATTAGATGTTTTAACAAACCTTCAACTTGTAAGTGAAATAGATAAGAATATCAATCAATATCTTGTTGAATCCGTAGATGAACTAAAATGCTTATTACAAGCCCAGCCGACAATGCTTTATCAAACAAAATTAACTGCAAAGAAATTAATGAAATTTGAATAAGATAGCTGCAAGGGTACTGTTTAAAATATTGTGCACTGAGATATTATGAAAACACACGTAAAACATTTAAACTCATTAGTTGGAAGAACATTTCTTCTAGCTGAGCCGTCTGCTGTTCAAATGTGGAATGGAGTAAATGAAAAATCAAATAGTGAGGTTGATTATGATTTGTTAGAGGATTATATTAGTTACGATGAAGGAGATCTTACTTCATTTACAAATTCGGAAGGATTAACTTATTATGTCTATTTTAGTATGAGTAGTAAAATAGAAATATTTTCCATTGAAAACGGGTTTATTATTTGTGATGGGTTATATTTTAATGAATCCTTGAGTAATCCGGATGAACTGATCTTTGAAGAGACAAGTACTATTGATTTCACTATCAATATTGATCAGCAAATGATTTATTTGTTTGATGCAACAGAGGATAAACAGTCCGTAATTTTAAGTGAAGAAAATAGTTCTCTATCTTTTAGTTTAGAAAATGGGACATATTCTACCTATAAAGTTGAAACAAATTTAATGATCGATGGGGAAAATGTAATCTTGAAAGGGATACAAGTAGTACTATCAAAATAGGTAATGTTCCAGATGTGCACATAAAGCATTTTTAAGAAAACAACTCGGTAATGTAGTAATGTTCCGGATTTGCACCTGAGTAGTTTTTGAGATCATAATTTATTGAAAACCAGCTTGCACGTGTAAGCTGGTTTTTATTTTGGGTGAGCCATTGATCTCTTAAGATTCGAAAGGTATCTAAAAGACACTGCAAAACGATACGGGTATTCTCCTATATGATCAGCCATAATGCTGAATGCTATTGAAGAAGGCCGGAATTGTATTGGTCTTCTGTAGGAGGCAGTGTCTATTATTGAAAATGAAGGGGAATCGTATTCTGATTTGTAAATTTTACTCGCATACCAGCTCGAGCTGAAATCTTCCATAAAAAGCAGTTTCTGGTCTTCCGACTTTGCAGCAAAAAGACTGGAAGCGGTTGAAAACCGTTACTTGTCATTTCCCAGCTCTGTCCACCATCGTAAGAACGATACAACCTCTTACCTCCTCGGTCCTCCTTCAACGCTTATGCTAAAGCTTCAGCGAAAGCATAAAGGAGGAGGTTCAATCTTAGCTTCGAACCACAATCCCACACTCTTCTCTCACTCTCAATTCTCGCTCTGAAAAGAAGAGCAAGCACTGCTTGCGAAGACTGAGGCTCTGTCTCACAAGACAGAAAAGCCGAAGGATAAGCCCACGAAGAGTGAGTGTGAGAGCGGGTATTTAGGGACAAAAAGCAAAAAAGCATC
>DJFP01000237.1:5057-5217 GCA_002432565.1 Flavobacteriales bacterium UBA5869 | reverse complement strand
ATGAAGTAACAGGAGGGAAGTTTCCTTTTCAAAGGCTGATCAATCCCTCCTTTTTTCCTTTTCCGGAACCTCCTAAAACTTAAAAAAGAAATAAGCCACTGCTGCCCATTCTTTCTTGATTCCCCGTGCATAGCCCAGAGTACTGTGGCTTCTGTCTTCC
>DJFP01000237.1:0-4872 GCA_002432565.1 Flavobacteriales bacterium UBA5869 | reverse complement strand
GCTTCCGGATTCAATGGTTTGTGCCTTGGCGCACGCGGCGCTTCCCAATACCATCAGGATGACGATTGCTTTTTTCATCATGTGTTATTTCAGTTTATGATTTAGAACTTCAGAACGCAAAAGCATGCGTTTCCTTTCAATAAAAATAAGTGATTCCGGGATCAAAAATCGGCAAAAGATACATTCGATGATTGCGGGTTGATATCTGCGGCGAATGGGGATATATTCGTTTTTTCAAGAACTCGAAAAGTATCCGGAAAAAGTTTGTGAAGAAAATCAGCAAAGCATAAGTGAAAGTAACGCTTTCGATGATCAATCACTCAGAAGTGATCGGATTAAACAGGTTGTTTCTATGACAGCAACGGTGAATTTGGGCGTTATTATTCCTGAATGTTCTAATTTTGCAGGGTGGCAAAACAGAAAAACACGGAGAACAAAAAGCTTCATNNCTCCGGGAATTGAATCAATTGGCTAATAAGTTGAGGAATGAGAACCGGAAAGAGCCCCTTCATCCTGTGGTGGAGGATAACCAAACCCAGGTCGTTTCAAATTTCGCGGACCTGGTCTCTGTACCTTTTCACGGAGCAATGAATGCGGTTTGCTGGGAGCGGGAACTTAGCGGCGATTTTTCGGAGATCGTAAACAAGATCGTATTCACCGGGAATATGACAACACTCGAAGAAGAAGACCTTCTGGAGCTTGACCTGAGTGAGCAGGGACAGCTTGCACGTGAAATCCTGATTGCTGATCTGAAACTGCTTAGGGATCACGGTGCGTCGCCGGTTCTCAACGTGATCAGGTACTACGACCGCGACGATGAAGATTCATTTTTTTCAACGGATGTTTATTCGTTCCATGTAGACCACTCGCCGATACCTGTCAACACTTTTTTGTGCACGTATTCTGGTGACTCCAGTGAAATCATACCGAATTCTCAGGCTCAGCAGAAAATTCATATTCCGGAAATTCGTGATGAGCTCCGAAAGTTGTATAACGGACCGGAAGAAGGATTCGAAGCATTCCTGACCGAACATTTTTTTGATCTGCATTACGAAGCTTTGCCCGGAGCAAATCCGGTTAGTTTGGGGCTTGGTCATTTGTGGAAAATTGCAACAGAACATCCCGGAAAACAGTCGCTTCCGTGTGTTCATCGTGCTCCTGTGGAAAAATCCGGGCAGAGCAGGCTGTTGTTGATTTGTTAAGTGCTGTTTTTACCAAATGATAAATTCGGGTGACTTTATTTAAACTAATTTGCAAAAATGAACCCATTCATCGAATACAGTTTACAATTTGGGCTGTTGAATAAACAGCAAATTGAGTTGATAGAAAGTAAAATGGCCGAACTCATACTTCAAAAAGACCAGTACTTTTCGCAAGCAGGAAAGATCCCCTTACAAGTTGGTTTCGTGGTGGAAGGAATTATGCGCGGCTGTTATTACAACAATCGGGGAGAAGAAATTACCCGTTGCTTTATTCCCGAAAACAACCTGGTGGTCGATTATGTAAACTTTGAAACCAATACTGCTTCATCGGAATACCTGCAGGCAGAAACGAATTGTGAACTGATTGTATTTTTGAAAAAGGACTGGGAGGAACTTTCCCAAACAATCGTGGGATGGGACAATATAAAGAACAAAATGGTCCAAAAATGCATGTACCTTAAATCGCGAAAAGGTCCGGTTATTTCACAAGACGCAACGACACGTTACCTGGAATTCATGGAAAACTACCCTACATTGGTCAACCGGGTTCCATTGGCACATATTGCTTCTTATCTTGGGGTTACCCAGCAATCTCTGAGCAGAATCCGAAAAAATATCCGCTGATTGACTTTTTACCAAATGGTAAATCATTTCATTTTTTGAACCCTCAAATTTGTGTCATGCAAATTTAAATTTCGACAAATGAGAACAGTTTTAATTACAGGTGCAAACAAAGGAATCGGATTGGAAACCGCAAAACAGCTTTTACAAAAAGGTCTGTTCGTTTATTTAGGAAGCCGTGACATCGAAAAGGGAAGAAAAGTGGTAAAGGAATTAACCGATCAGGGCTTTGAACACGCAAAGGCAATTGAGATAGATGTTACTGAACCTGGCACTATTCACGCAGCCAGGGAACAAATTGAACGAGAACAAGGTCGTCTGGATATCCTGGTAAATAATGCGGGAATTAGTGGAACAATACCACAAAATGCGAGAGGCACAGGTGTCAACGAATTTAAAAGTGTCATGGAAGTTAACCTTTACGGAGTTGTAAGAGTGACGCAAGCTTTCCTGGATTTGCTTTTAAAATCAGAAGAACCCAGAATAGTGAACGTTAGTACGAGTGTGGGATCACTTTCTTTGCAAAGCAATCCGGGTTGGCCTGCTTACGATTATGCCAAATATGCCGTCTATGCTTCTTCCAAATCTGCCATGAATATGTATACCGTTCACTTGGCTTATGAATTACGGAATACTAATCTTAAAATCAATGCGGTTTGTCCTGGCTATACCAAAACGGATTTCACCGGTCACGTCGGAGGTGAAGTCGAAATGGCAGGAAACAGGATCGTCAAATATGCTTTGCTGGATCAAAACGGACCAACCGGTTGTTTTTTCAGCGAGGAAACCAATCCTGAAACCGGAGAAATTCCCTGGTAATCTACCCGGAAATTCAAATTGAAATGCCAGTCCGCTATCCCGGACTGGCTTGGTTATTCCAAATCTTGTTTTTTTATAATGCAAACGAAACCGGAAGGATCATTTCTGCATCTACTTTTTTACCGTCTTTCTCTCCCGGAATCCAATTCGGCATGGAGGAGACTACACGCAGTGCTTCAGCGTCCAATTCTTTGCTGACACCGCGTTTAACAGTCGCTTTTGTTACTTTACCGTCCTTCGAAACTACAAAAGAAACAATCACTTTTCCGGTGGTTTTGGATTTTACAGCTGATTCCGGGTAACGTACATTAGCGATCATGTACTTCGTCATCGCTTCCATTCCGCCTACATATTCTGGCATTTTGTCAACTTCCGTTTCCTGGGGTGCTGCACTGTGCATCTCTGTAGTGCTCTCAACTTTGTCCGGGATAACGAAGTAGATATCCTTCTCTTTTGTTTTGGTTGCTTCTTTCGAAACCGGTTCTGTTTTCTTATCCGGAACTACTTGCTTTTTAGGAGCCGGTTTGACTTCTTTGGTGGTTTTAGATTTAGATGCCGGAGTCTCTTTTTTGGTGCTTTTCTTCGTAGGCTCCTGGTCAGGCGAAGTGAATGAAATCAGCGTAAAACCTCCGGCGATAAGCGGTAGGGCAAGTGCAGTAATCAGCACTCTTTTTGATGTTTTTTTCATGATTTTAATGCGTTTAATCAGTGTGAGCTTTGTCATAAACTGATTGGTGAATAAATATATGGATGAACTAGTTCCGAGAGAATACGCCAGCAGGAATTCCATGTAGCCGACGCGGTATTTGTTGTACATGATCCTGTCCACTTCAAATTCATGGATATGGACCAATTCTTTTTTCAATAGCGGAAAAACAGGGTTAAACCAGGAAAAGCAATGCAGGGTTTCCAGGAATAAACGGTCTGCCGAATGGTATTTTTGAGCATGCACCTTCTCGTGCTGGAAGATAATTTCCCGGTCGTACTCCGAAAGCCCGGCAGGTAATTGAATGAACCGGAAAAAGGAGGAAGGCGCTTCATTAGGAAGTTCGACCAAAGTAAATCCTTCTTCTTTGGTGCATTTTGCTCTCAGGAAGACCCTGACTACCCGGTAGATATTGATCAGCATCCAAACGGAAAGCGCTCCGACTCCCAGCCAATAAGCAATTTCCAGTAAGATCATATAATCAAAAGGAACTGCAGCCGGCTTTTTTGTGGCAGTAATACTTACTTCCTGCAGCTCGAAAACCGGAATGTTATAACTCCACGATGATTCGGAGATACTGGCATGTTTAATCCAGACAGCCAGTCCGGAAAGAATAGGAATTGATAGCAGGGAAAACCGCTGCCACCCGAAAGAAAGGAAGCGCTGTGTGAGCTTGAAAACACCGAATAACAGAGTGATGACGATGTTTGCTTCAAAAAAATACCATAAGTAATTATTCATGACGTTCCTTTTTTATGATTTCAAGTAATTCGTTCACATCATTCAGATCCAGGTTGTTCTCCTTCATAAAGAAGGAAAGCAGTTTTGCATTCGAGTTGCCGAAATAGTTTTCTTTTAATGACCGGAAACGCTGCGCAGAATACGCTTCTTTACTGATGGTCGGGTAGTACTCATTAGATTTCCCATAGGTTTTGTATTCCACGAAGCCCTTTTGTACCAAAACGCGGATTACCGTCAACACTGTATTATAAGCCGGTCGCGGTTCTTCCAGCTGTTCATGGATATCTTTTGCAAATCCTTTTCCAACGGACCAGATGGCCTGCATGATTTGTTCTTCTGCGCGTGTTAATTCCTTTTTCATACCACAATGATATAATTACTTTTTTAATCACACAACTATATTTATAAATATAAATGTTAAAAATTAATTTGTACTTCTATTTTTCTTTGTTTCCAAGGGATTTTCAAGGGCTTTGCGGAAAAAAATATTTTTTCTGACAATTCTCTGACAATTGAAATCCAAAACGGAATGCTCATCGTAGGTAACTAAAACAGCAACGATGAAAAAATTCTTCAAACGCACATTAAAGGTATTGGGAGTATTGGTCCTGGGCCTTTTCTTAACAGCTTTTGTTTGGGCAAATTGGGAAAAACCGTCACCGGGTGAAATGGCTCCGGTAGTTGACTTTTTGCAGTATGATACTCAAAAGGCTGGAGATTCTGCCAAAATTCAAAGCATTCGAAAAACCCTTGCCGGGATCGAAGGTGTTCGTGGAAGTACGT
>DJFP01000048.1:45657-49538 GCA_002432565.1 Flavobacteriales bacterium UBA5869 | reverse complement strand
TATTTATTCCCCACGGACAAGCACAGAAGAACGCGGAAGTCAGATTCTTTGTAGTAACTATTTATAAGATAGGAAAATAATTTAAAAAATCCAACCTTAATCTATATAGGATTCTAAGTTTTTTCATTTGAAATTTAAGTATGACAAAAGATGAAATCACTTATGAAATTCGTGCTGCTATCTACGAAGTTATTTTGCACTTGGTCCCGGACTACTAGAATCTTCTTATGAATTTGCACTAAAACATGAATTGCGTTCCCGCGGATTAGATGTAAAATCTCAATTAAAACTTTCCTTAAACTACAAGGATGCCACTTGGGAGGATGCCTACCGAATAGACCTATTAGTAGAAGATCAAGTAATCATCGAAATTAAATCTGTTGAATCGCTTCATCCCGTTCATCACAAACAATTAATCTCTTATTTAAAATTGTCCGGCTTACAACTTGGAATATTAGTGAATTTTAATACCGATTATCTCAAAGGAAATATCTTTCGTAAATTAAATAGCTATTAGTTATCTGCGTTCCTCTGTGCGCTCATCCGTGGGATAATCCTCCTTAACAAAATTCAACACAATCCATTTTTAAACGCCGATCCAATGACCTAACTTAGAAGAACACTTCCATCATGGTTTAGTATTCATTAAATACAAGAGTTATGACACGAGAAGCGAAAAAAAACGAAAACGAGGAGGTCAAGCAGCCTAATCCATCGGGAATAAAGGAAACAGCGAAAAAAACAGACCGCAGAGAACCGAAAAAAGGTCTTCCGATAAACAGTCCGGGGCGTGAAAGTTCCAAATCTTAACAATTAGAACAAACTCAGCTGTCCGTCATCTTTGGGCGGCTGGGCTTTTCCCATAACTGTTCTTCCCCCATATCGGTATGATTCAGCCCGCTCTTTTGCAATTGCTTTATCAAACAGATCTTCGTCCGGAACGTATTGCTGTTCAACAATTTGTGTCACCAGGTGCAGATTCTTAATTGCCTGGCTTTTTTCTGAGAAACCGATCTTTGCCTTCTCCACAGCTGTTTGAAGCTGATGGATCGTATCATCATAGATTTTAGTAGGAACGGGAAAAGGATGCCCGTCTTTCCCTCCGTGAGCAAATGAAAAACGCCCGGGATCTTTAAATCTGGACGGAGTTCCGTGAATAATTTCGCTCACCAAAGCCAGTGACTGAATAGTCCTCGGCCCAACTCCTTCCAGTAAAAGTAAGGATTCAAAATCGCGCAAACCTTTGTCATGAGCAACGGCTAAAACACTTCCCAGCCTTTTGAGGTTCACATCTTCTGCTTTCAGTTCGTGATGTGCAGGAAGAATTAATCGCTGCACTTCCGGAATAACGACGGATGGTTTTTCCGACACTAATCCGAGAATTCCGGATTTGGCAGCAACTGCACCTTTGTCCGTGAGGTTGAGTATTTCTCCCTGGTTCTTACCGTAAATAAAGCTGTGAGGCTCCTCCACAAAAGATTGAACAGTTTCTGAGTGCCAGTGATAACGTCTTGCCATTCCGGTAGAACCGTCCATTCCCTGCTGTATGACCGTCCATTCTCCTTCGGTTGTAACCACAAAACTGTGCATATAAATTTGGAAACCGTCTTGTATCGCATTGTTGTCGACTTTGGCAGTGAGCCTGCTTGAACGCACCAATTCATTGCCATCCAAACCGGTCCTGTTTGAAAACCGGAGCAATTCCGCCGGTGTTTCCCGTGAATGTTTCCCTTTTCCTCCCGCGATATAAATTCCCAACTCGTTGGAACGATAGTTTACCGCTCCTTTCAATGCTCCCATAACAGAAGTGGTAATCCCGGAAGAATGCCAATCCATTCCCAAAACGGCTCCAAATGCCTGGAACCAGAAAGGATCACTCAATTTGGTCAAGACTGCTGATTTTCCGTATTCCTGTACAATTGATTCAACGATTGCTCCGCCCAATAAACGCATGCGTTCGGCCAGCCATGGCGGAACTTTTCCGTAATGCAGCGGAAGGTCCGCATATCGCCTGGAATCAAAATAAAGTTTGGGCATATGCAAAGTTACGGAAGCGAGTCCACACTCCCTGAGTGTAAATTGTTAAAAGATCTGTCGGTTCGATACTTTCAGCTTGTTTGAGTTTCCTGATTGGAAATACCTTCCCGGTGATTTTCCATTTTCTCTTCGATTTTTTCTTCCATGGAACTCAAAGAACCATCGGTCTCTTTCATAAAATGTTTGATCTTATCTCTAAAACTGCTTCCTTTTTCGGATGCAATTAAAAAACCAATTGCTACGCCTGCAGCTGCTCCTGCTGCAACTATTGCAGCGATCTTCAAAGCTTTTTTCTCTTTCATAATTTCGGTTTTTTTAATTTATGTGAGGGTCTGATCCCCTGAAACCATTGCATGACAATCGCCAGGACCGCAATAACAAGGGTTAAATGGAAAACTCCCCCTTCATTGTATTTAAAATAAACAATAGCCCAACCGGTAATTACCAACAGTGCCAGTATGTATATAATCAGTCTCATCCTTATCCTAAATAGTGGTTTTCCAAGAGTTATCGTTTTAGAGGAAATGCCAGAGCATGTTTTCACAGTCTCCGGCATCACTCACCTAACTTATAACACTTAAATAAAATCCTTATTCTTCTCCTTCAGCCGCATCAATATTGATGGAAGATTCTGCAATCTCCGTCAAAGTCTGATCCGCTTCTTTCTCTTCGTTCAGCGTTTCTTCCAACAGCGCCGCAGCGTCGGTTTCACCCAATGTATTGGCAAACGAAACCAATGTCCCNNTCATCCTCAATTTCCTTCATCAATTCTTCGGCCTCCGTGATCAATCCTTCCATTGCTTCACACTTTTTGGCAGATGCTTTCTCACCGATCGTTTCAAACACCTGTTCCAATCGCTCTACGTGTGTTTCCGTAACCGAAAGATGATCTTCAATCGCTGCAGCGAGCTCACTGCTTGTTGCTTTTTTGATCATTTTAGGAAGTGCTTTTACCAATGCTTTTTCTGCCCAATAGATATCTTTCAATTCATCGATAAATAATTCTTTTAATCCGGACTCTCTGGAAGATCCATTTTGGTTTGATGTTTTTGTCGCCATAATTTCTTGTTTTTTTTATTCCTACTTCTAATCGAAAATTAATACCGGAAATCGCTTAATCCCTTACAAATTCATCTCATCTATTTGTATAATTCATACTATTGTGAAGATTGGATAACCCCAATTACAGAGATGAAAAAAATTCATACCGAAGCAGTTAAAAAAGATCAAAATCAAAAAATTCCGAATTGGCTTTTCTTAAATTAGAGTGTATTGAAGAAAATTAGGAGGGATGGATTTACGGACAAGATCACTTTGGGAAGATACTGCGGGAGAAGCTCGCAATTTCCCTGTTTTTGAAGGTGAGCATGAAATAGATATTGCTATTGTCGGCGGTGGGATCACAGGTTTAACAGCAGCCTTGCTTTTGGCGCAAGCAGGAAAGAAGGTGGTTTTACTGGAAGCCAGGAGTATTGGATTGGGAACAACGGGGAATTCTACCGGAAATCTCTATGCAGTTGTTGACGAACATTTGTCCGTACTCCAGCAAAAATGGAATACGGACGTCATGAAAACCGTGGTTGATTCCCGCAAAGGGGCCATTGACCTGATTGAAACCATTATTCGTCAGCATTCGATCAGGTGTGACTTTCACCGGCAGCCTTTTACTCTTTTTGCTGAAAATCTTACCAGGGACATAGAGACTTTTATAGAAGATGAATTCGACGCACTTTGTGAAGCTGGGTTAAGACCACAGATTCTGGATCATGCCAATCTTCCTTTTCGAACTGCAAGAGCATTACAAATAGATGGCCAGGCACAGTTCCATCCGTTGAAGTATGTGC
>DJFP01000048.1:22283-45630 GCA_002432565.1 Flavobacteriales bacterium UBA5869 | reverse complement strand
CTTAAAACGGAAAAAGGAACACTAAAAGCCAATCAAATCCTATTGGCAACACATACACCCGTTGGTTCGTTCATGGTACAGACACTCCTTGCCCCATACCGGGAATTCGGAGTTGCTGCGGCAGTCAATGACGCGTCTTTTCCCGGCGGAATCTTTTGGGGATTGGATAGTCCTAAGCATTCAGTGAGATCTTTTGCAAACGACGGACAACATTATGTAATGGCTATCGGTGATAAGTTTAAAACCGGGCAGCACGAGGACACTCAAAAGTATATTTCGGGTCTTGAGAACTACCTGAAAGAACGCGTGAATGTTTCCGAAATCAAGTATTTTTGGGGTGGACAGCAATATCGGTCTGCCGATTCCCTGCCTTATATCGGAAAACACGGCGAGCACATTTATTTCATGACGGGTTTTGCCTCAGACGGATTGGTTTACGGTACACTTGCAGCGATGATTGTATCGGATCAGTTACTAAAAAAAACAAACCCATGGGAAGATATTTACCGAGCCGGAAGGTTTACTCCTGTTCGTTCAGCCAAGAATTTCATTATTGAAAACACGGATGTGATCGTTCAGTACCTAAAAGATATGCCATGGAATGTAGACCATGAACTATTTAGTGAAATAAAACCCGGAGAAGGGAAAGTTATTTCACCCGATCATGAAAAACTGGCTGTTTATAAAGACGAAGATTTCAAACTTCATATCGTTTCGGCGGTTTGCACGCATATGAAATGTATTGTGAACTGGAATCAGTCTGAAAAAACCTGGGACTGTCCTTGTCATGGCAGCCGGTTCGATATAGACGGAAAAGTGATCGAAGGTCCTGCATTGAAAGACCTTGCCTCGAAGAAATTGTGAAACAAATAATACACTGAATATGGAATTAATTTACACAGCAATCGGGTTGTTTGCAACAGCCGCACTCATAGGGCTTTATATGTTATCCCTGGTTTTGCAAAAGAAACCGGTACCCAAAGGGGCAGCTATTACTCACGGGTTACTAGCAGCAGCAGCACTTGTATTATTGATTGTAGACATGGTCCAGGCAGGAGCCGATACGGTTCAGATCGTAATTCTATTTATAATTACAGCTTTAGGGGGTGTCATACTTTTTGTCCGAGATCTGACAGGTCGTTCTTTACCCAAGGGGTTGGCGGTTGTTCACGGTTTATTGGCGGTTACCGGTTTCATCTTTTTATTGGTGTATACGTTTGGCAACTAAAAACCGGCATAAAAGAGATATACCGGCTTTCGGGTTAAAGGGTGTGTTCACTGAATAGTTTGTTCGCAAATTCGATTATCAGCTAACTCTTTTTTCCATCATCATTTCCCTGTAATTCGAGGGACTTAATCCAGTATTTTTCTTGAATTGATTGGAAAGATGCGCAACACTGCTGTAATTAAGCTTATAAGCAATATCAGCCAGGCTCATTTCGCTATTCGCTAAAAGCTCTTTTAAACGTTCCGTTTTCTTCAGTATAATAAATTGCTGCACCGTGATTCCTTTTGCTTCGGAAAAAATTCCGGACAAATAAGTATAATCATGTCCAAGTTTTTCACTCAGGTATTCTGAATAATTGATATTCGGAATCTCTTCTGAATGATAGATCAAATCAATGATAGCGTCCTTCATTTGGACGACCAGTTGTCTTTTTTTGTCTTCCAGGAGTTCTAATCCCACTTTTGACAAGTTTACTCTAAGTACTTCCAATTCTTCTGGTAAAAGATCGGTAAGGGTTTCTACTATTCCAAGGTCCACTGTAGCGCATTGAACCCCTAATTTTTCTAATTCGGACTGTACCACCATTTTACACCTGGCACTGACCATGTATTTAATATATAATCTCAAATCAAATAAAGTTTAATATTCATAAATGTGTTAGCCGGAAATAAGTCAGGTCTTTGCTTTCATTTTACTTTCACATGTTTTGTTGTGCAAGGACCCACCAAATTCAAGTTGTCGAATTGTCTTTACCCAATTTTCAATGCACCATAATTTCTAATTTTTATATCTCATTTATTTTTATTGTTCCAGGGTTTGTGCGTCAACCCTATCCATTTATTTCTTTTACCGCACTTATCATTTCGCCAGATCCACTCTCTTCACGGACCTTTGAACGTTTATTCCTAATGTCTTTATAGAATTTCGGTGTTAAACCGGTAATTCTTTCAAAGGTCCTTTTCAGCTGACCTTTACTTTTGAAATGAAAAATTTCAACTATTTCCTTCAATTTTCGATCTTCATACAAGAGCATTTCCTTGATCCGTTCTACTTGCTGTATAGTTGCATACTGAACCAAATCCATTCCATGTACCTGCGAAAAAAGCTGTATCATTCCAAAATTTAGTACTCCCTTTGCCAATAAGTACTCGGGGTAACCGCTAACTGGCAATTCCGGATACCTGTAGATCAACTTTTTGATCAACTCAGAAACCTTATCCAGTTCTTCGCTGTTTCCCTCGTCAACAACCTCATAGCCCATTTCACAAAGAATCTCCTTTAACTGAAGCAACTGCATTCCGTCTGGTTCTTTATGAAATTCAAGCACTCCCTGGCTAACTTCCGAGGCCATGCCCCATTTCGTCAGCTCTTTTCCTATTTTTTCATAGCAGCGACTACCTACCATGAACTTCACGTAAATTCTCAAAGTATGTTGTGTATAATTCTGTTAAGGTAAACTATTCAAAACGACTCTGCAAACCATTTAACAATTGATAACCAATATCTTAATTCCGGTTAACAAAGAATCACGTTTTGCCAGTTGACCTTATTTACTAGGGTTTACTACTCGGAAGCCATTGCATAATTAGCGCGAACACTGCAACAACAAGTGTTAAATGAATAGGAGCCCCTGCCTCAAACTTAAAGTATCCGATAGACCATCCCATGGCTACCAAAATGGATAATGTACTTATTGCTACTCTCATAATCTTCTTTTTAATGTCGGACTCCAAACTTTTCAGAATCCCGGTATCACTTAAAAAATTATACTATGGAAAAGGAAAATAACTAACCCATTTTATTACTCATTCTTGCTCCCAGGGGTAATGTGATTCAAAAGGGGCTTTACGCCCCTCTCACCTAACCACTCGATTTACCACATAGGGTTTTACCTACTTTCAAAATCTAATTTTCATGTCTTCTGAATCAAATATAAGTTTGTAAAAAACGGATGGTTTACATGATCAACTATCTCGATTTATATATATTTTGTATTTGTAATATTTTTAAAATAAATCGCTATTAATGTTTAATAAATAACAATTAGTCGCGATTATCTTCCAAAAACAACACTAAAAGCAGGACCTTTTATACTGATCTTTGATTACTGATTTTTAGAATTGTCATTTAATACTTCATATGCCGTATTGTACACTTCTGAATTTGAGGACAATTTTGCCACTGATAATCATTATACCTCAATTATGAAAAAGTTTAACGCTCACTTCGTTTTGTTTTTGATCGCTTTAGCCGTCTCAAGCCTTTCCTTTGGTCAAATACAATGGCAAAAGGAATACATCTACTCCAATCATGCCGTTAATAATACTGCAGAGACCGCAACAACCACTATTGAAACCGGCGATGGCGGTTACCTCATCGGTGGAATTGCAGAAAAGTCACCACGGGTAGCATACATGGCTAAAGTAAGTGCTAATGGAGATTCGCTCTGGACGCGTTATTATGGAGCTGCTTACGGGAACTTCAGTAACCTTTCAAAACTATACCGGGATAACAACAATGACCTGTATGGAGCTTTTGAAACAATCTATGGAAGACTGACGTTTGTGAAACTCAATGAGAATAACGGTGATACGATATCTTCATTTTACGGACCTATGGGACCGGCCTCGGGATATAGTTATTTTGCCCATGTTCAGTTAGCCAATGGTGACTACATACTTTCATACGGACAGAATTCAGCAATTGGAATTGTGAAACGTTTCACTCCAGGAAATCTTACTGCAAGCTGGTCTCACGATTATGCCGGCGAGGTGATTGGTATTACTTCTATGATACTTGACGGATCGGATGTGGTTATGAGCGGCTATGCCGGTGCCGATTGGTGGATGTATGACCTGGCAGTAACAAAACTGGCTGTTTCGGACGGAACTGTTCACTGGACAAAAAAATATGTCCGTAATTCACTTTGGAGAGATCGAAAAGTGAAAATGGTGAAAAATAGTGCCGGAGATTACCTGGTTGCATGTGCCTGGGGTCAGAACAATATCGTTTATCCTTCCGTACTTCGTGTAGCTTCTAATACCGGCGACAGTTTGTCCATTTCAATGATGAATACACACAACGGAAACCCGATCAACTTTGGATTTTGCGATGATATGGTTCCTTTTGCGAATGGTTTCGTTGCTGCGGGAGAAATTGATCAAAATTTCAATGATCCCACCAATACTCCTCAAAATTGCGGACAAATGGCTTTATTTTGTATCAGTGATAACGGGCAGATCATGAATGCTTATGCCATGAATCAAATCGGGCCATACTATAATGGGTCTATCTATACCGGTTCACACTGCTGGGGACTTTCGTGCATCGCTACTTCTGATAACCAGGTATTGGTAACCGGGAAAGGAAACTATAACGCAGAAAGCAACGGATGGAACAGTGCTTTCGGTGATGCCTATCTGGTAAAGATTGCGCCTGAAACACTGGGATTAAACCAATTTTCAGAGCTCACGGGTTTAACTGCGTGGCCCAATCCTTCCAAAGGAACGGTTCAGATCTCCGCTTCCGAACTGATTGAGAAAGTGGTGATATATAATCAGCTTGGAGCTAAGGTTATGGACCAAAACACATCGGGTAAAGTCGTTACCATTGATTTATCTGCTAAACCTGGAATTTATTTCTACCAGGTATCCGGAAAAAATGGTTCCGGTTCCGGAAAACTGATTGTAGAATAACTTTTTTGCTACACCACGGTAAATGCGCAGAATCCAAAGACTCTGCGCATTTTTCTTAACAAACATTATCCCTTACGCGTTATGAAATTCCGTAAATTTTAAGAGTTAACTCATTAATTCGGAAGTCATGAAAAAAAGTATATCCATATTCGATTCTCACGACCAGGCAGTCAAAGCACTGGAGGCATTAAGCGAAAGCGGTGTAAATATGTCGAAAGTTTCGTTGGTCGGTCATGCAGAAATTGTTGATGACCACGTGCATGTTAAATCCAATACGGCTTTGGTTGCTGCACCGGTCGCTGCCGGAACGGTAATCGGTACCACTTTGGGAGTTCTCACCGGTGTTGGGCTATTTGCCATTCCGGGACTTGGTATTTTATTTGGGGCAGGAGCAATCGTAGGTGCATTAGCCGGTTTCCAGGTTGGTGTACTTACCGGCGGATTTGCTACTATTTTAGTAGATCTGGGAGTAAAAGATGACCATATTGAGTACGAACAGCATTTAAAGGAAGGCCGTTTTCTGCTCTTCTACGACGGATCTGATGAAGAGATCGACCATGTGGAACGGATTATTGAAGGACGTCATTTGGGAATAGCACGTCACTGACCTTTTAATCAGAATTCTGATTGCTTATGGAGTGAACCCCGAACCGGTTAGTCCGTATATCGAATACCCAAGTAAAATTAATGTCAGTAATACTCCAAGTATCGAAGGAAGCGGAAAATTACGGATATTGAGTGGAACCTTATAAGGTCTTTTGGTTCGGGGGTGTTTTCTTCTCAAAACCAAAACTGCTATATTCACAAACAGGAAAGTGATAAAAATGAATAGGTTAGCAATCAATGCAACCGTTTCCAATTTTCCAATGGCGGCAAATGCTATCATTACTCCTGCTACAATCAAAAGCGCGAAAACAGGGGTCTTCCGTTTACCTGAAATGATGGAAAGTCTTTTCAGCTTCCTATTTTCTTTTCCGATATAAAGCAGTACACGTGAGCTTCCCATCATATTGGACAGGATTGTATTGGTGGTTGAAAACAGTGCAATCACAGAAATAACGATTACCCATGTTTTTCCCAGTCCATTGGTTACAACATCTGCCAGGGGATGTTTGCTTTCCCCAAGTTCTTTCCAGGGAATTGCACTTACCGCACAAACCGCCACAACCAGGTAAACTACCATTACAATAATGCTTGACAGGAATAATGCTTTGGGAATGTTCTTTTCCGGAGACTTTGTTTCTTCGCTGAGCTTCACAATTTCTTCAAAACCGATGTAAGCAAAATAGCTGAGTGCCGCTCCCAATAGAATATGGTTAAATCCTCCTGCCGGGGCTTCCAGGTAATCGACCTTTCCCAAATACGGATATGCAGCATACACCACCAGTACCAGTCCGCAAAATTCGATAATGGTAAAAATGATATTTACAATAGACGATTGCCTTATACCGCTCACGTTAACCAACCAGACCAAACCGATGATCCCCAAAGCAGATATGAATAAATTGATTTCCAGCAGCTGTGAAAAATATCCTGCAAAGCCGATAGCCACCGTTGCGCCGCTTATCATCCCATTGATTGCAATAATAAGCCCGAGAACAACGGCCATTTTTTGATTGAAGGCTTTCTTCGCATACACATACTCTCCGCCTGCTCGAGGAAACATACTGCTCAATTCCGCATAGGAAAAGGCACTCATCAACGCTGTTAATGAAGCTATACCAAAGGAAAGCCAGATCATGTTTCCACTGAAACCGGCCACTTTACCGACAATGGCATAAATTCCCGCCCCTAAGATGGATCCTGTACCAAAGAAAACCGCTTCGGTCAACCCTAATGTTCTTTTGAGATTTACCATATTTCTGCTGCTAACCTTCCATGATTTTTTCCAGTTTCCCCAGCGCTTTTCCAATATCCGCTCCCTTCCCAAGGACTTTTTTCCAGAGATCGCCTTTCTCTTTTAAGCGGTCAAAAATGGTATAAATAGTAAAAGCTTTGGGATCGAGTCGTTCATTGACTTCTGTCCATTCAAGCGGTGTAGAAACTGTTGCTCCGGTTTTGGGACGCACGCTGTATGCAGAAGCGATAGTTTGTCCTTTTCGGTTCTGCAGGAAATCGATGTAGATCTTATCACTCCGCTTGGAAACGGTACGTTCTATACTTGTTGTGTCCGGAAGCTGTTGTTGAACGGTCGTGGCGAGCAGCTCACCAAATAGCTTGATCTCGTCATAGGTATAACGCTTCTTCAGGGGAATATAAACGTGTAATCCGGTTGCGCCGCTGGTTTTACAAAAGGTTTCTATTCCGATCTCAACACATAGGTCACGGATTTTTAAAGCTGTACGCACAACTTCTCTGAATCCGATATTCCCGGGATCCAGATCCATTATCATATAGTCCGGATGATCCGGTTTGTCGAAGGTACTATGCCAGGGATTGATTTCAATACAACCTAAATTTGCGATATATACTAATGCTGCCTCGTTATCGCAGATGAGGTAATCCAAATACGCTTCATTCGATTTGGAATATTGTTTTTCGGTGTGCAGCCAACCTGGTATCTGATCTGTGTCCATATCTTTCTGATAGAATCCGGGCTTTTCAATTCCATTCGGATGCCTGTTCAATGATTCCGGACGTTTTTTTAAATAGGGTAATATGAATTTGCTGACCTTGCGGTAATAATCTATGATCTCGCCTTTTGTAATCCCATCTTCCGGAAAGTACACTTTGTTGCGGTTTGTTACCTTAAGCTTTTTCCCGTTGATTGTCCATTCAACATCATTTTCCCCGTATTTCTGTTCGCTGTCTTTTGACCGGGTTTTCTTATCCGGCTTCGTATCGTTATCCTTCATGACTTCTGATTCTTTTTTGTCTTCACGCAAACCTTTAAAAACCGGAACGCGCAAATGTTTGTCTTTGGTCCAGTTGGCGAACTCCACATTACACACCAACTCGGGTTTAATCCAGGTAGGTTTCCCTTTTTGACCTATCATTTTTAGCGGGGAATCAAAAGGACTTTTCGCAATCTTCAATTTTTCAAACTGTTGGTGAAGTTCTTCCAAAGTAGCTTCGGTAAAGCCCGTACCGCAATTTCCGATGTAGACCAGTTTTTCCCTTTCGTGAATTCCCAAGATTAACGACCCGAAGAATTTACGGCTGTTTTGAGGTGCCGTATATCCGCAAATAATGGCCTCCAGCGATTGATGGTTCTTCAGCTTTAACCAGGAATCAGAACGAAGTCCCGGAAAATATGAACTATCGCAAGCTTTCGCGATTATTCCTTCGTAACCCAGTTTTGTCAGGCGCTCCATCAATTCTTTCCCCTCTTCACGAACTATTGGAGAAGGCTGAATATTTGTGAGCTTTACTTTCGCAAAAACGGCTTCCAATAATTCCCTGCGCTGGGTAAATGGCAGCGGTGTTACAGGATAGCCATTCAGGTAAAGGATATCAAATATGTAATACCTTAAAACTCCTTTTTTCGTGGTTGTATAATTCTGAAGCAGCTGAAAATTACTGATCCCTTTTTGGTCTTCGATCACAATTTCGCCATCCAGTATGAGCTCATCCTCGAATTTCTCCAATTCAGGTATCAATGGCTTATATTGCTTATTGAACGGATTTCCGTTCCGGGAAACGATTTCCACTTTTCCATTACTGATTTTTGTCACTGCACGGTAACCGTCGTATTTCGGCTCATACATCCAATCCGGGTTATCTTCGTGAGACGAAGAGAGGGTTGCCAGCATTGGTTTTTTCAACTTTTGCCAGGCTTCCTCAATGGGGGTTTTAGGAAGTTCGGGCTCAGCATCCGTTTCCTGTTCGGCAGAAGCTTTCGGCTCTTTTTTATCCGGTTTTGTTTTTGGTGTTTTCTTTTTCGCAAACGGTTTCACCGGATCGATCGAAGCAATGTTGTAGCTTTTTACAGCGTGATCGTCCGATTTCTTGATCAGCAGCCAGTTCTTATCCGTGCCGTCATTCATCCGCACCAAAGCAAATGCTCCTTTGAGGTGTTTTCCTTTCAAAATGAATTTCAGATCTCCTTTATAATATTGATGCAATAACAGCTTTTCAGCAGATTTGGAAGCATCCGGTTCCAATGGAATATAAGTCCCGTTATCCCAAATTTCCACGATCCCGGCACCATAATTCCCTTCCGGGATTTCCCCATAAAATTTACCGTAAGCCAGCGGATGATCTTCCACGTGGACAGCCAGCCTGCGTTCTCCGGCTTTCATCGACGGGCCTTTCGGAACTGCCCAGCTTTTCAGAACGCCATCCATCTCCAGCCGGAAATCGTAATGCAGATGAGAAGCGTCGTGGCGCTGGACCACAAAAGTCAGTTTTTTCGAAGCTTTTTCTTTCTTGCCTGATGGTTCGGGAGTTTCCCCGAAATTTCTTTTTTTCCGATAGAGATTGAGTGCCATAATCAGGATGCTTTGGATGATTTACTTTTCTCTAAACTGGCCTTGAGCTGTTCCATCAAATCTTTCGACTTACTATGGACCACTTTCAGTTTCGGTACTTTCGATTTTTTGCCTTTTGCCTTTGCTTTGATAATCTTCAATAAAGCCGCGGCATATTCGTCTTTAAACTTATCAATATTGAAAGGGGTTGTGTATTGTTTAATCAGTGCCATTGCCATTTTCAGTTCCGCGGGTTTCACTTCGGAAGCGGAAGGCAGTTTCAGCTCATCTGTATCACGGATTTCCTGGGAAAACCGGATTTTACTCAGGACCAGTACATTTCCTCTTGGTTTCAATACTGTGAGCGTTTCAGCCGTACGAAGTACAAATTGGGCAATACCGACCTTTTTCGATTTTGTAAGCGCCTCCCGCATCAAAGCGTATGCCTTTACACCGGACTTTTCTGGCTCCACATAATAGGAATTCTCAAAGAAAATGGTATCAATATCTTTTTCATCCACGAAATGGTCTACCTGGATGATCTTACTTTTCTCCGGTGCCGCAGCTTCAAAATCCTCGGGATCCAGCAAAATATAATGCTCTTTCAGTTTGTAAGCTTTTGCAATATGCTCCCAGGCTACTTCTTTCCCTGTGTCTTCGTTTATTCGTTTAAATTTAATGTGGCTCATATCCCGCGGATCGACCATATCCAGGTCTAACGAACTCTGCTGTGTTGCACTGTATAGTTTGACAGGAATATTGACCAGTCCGAAACTAATTGCACCTTTCCAGATTGCTTTCATACGCTATTTATTTTTTCAACTAATCAACCATCTATCCTCCCCCTTTATCCCGGCTCTCCAAAGGGGGAATTTTCGGAATCTCCTTCTCCGGATTGTCAGGTCGCAGCATACTTCCTTCGTCATAAATATCCAGTATCATTTTCCCGGTATAATCTATCCCGGCACGGTGCATACGGTCGCAGTTAAATGAAAAACCAATGTTTCCGTCCACATCCACGCTGATCATTCCAACATCACCGTTGATCGGATTATCGATGTTCCGGATCACATGATCACATGCAGCCTGCAGGGACATTCCTTTCAGTTCCATCAGCAAAGCCACCCTATGCGCAATCACATTGATAATGATCAGCTCACCATCACCGGTACAGGATGATGCACATTGATTATTCGCATAACACCCCGCCCCGATCATACAGCTATCTCCAACTCTTCCCGGCAAACTATTCGAAATACCTCCGGTAGAAGTAGCTGAGGCCAGGTGACCTGAAGCATCCAATGCGACACAACCAACTGTTCCGTGACCATAACTTTTCTCTTCCTTCAAATCATTGATCTGCCTTTCTACGATGAAATAATCTTCAGGCATTAACTCCAGCTGGTTCAACCTGGCGAGTTCCAATGCACCATATCCTGCAATATGCACATGTTTGGTATTACTCATCACCTTTCTAGCCAGTGAAATTGGGTTTTTTACTTGTGTAACCATGGAGACTGCACCAGCGGCATGTGATTTTCCATCCATAATTGCGGCATCCATTTCAACCTTGCCATTGGAATTCAAAGCGGAACCTTTCCCGGCATTAAACAGCGGGTTATCTTCCAGAATTCTTACGGTAGCTTCTACCACATCCAGTGCGGAAGAACCCTTTTGTAATAATGCGTACCCTTGTTCTAAGGCTGCTTTCAATCCCTCCAGGTAAGCGTCGTAATTGGCTTCTATGAATTCACTGTTCTGGCCGGCACCGCCATGTATGGCAATTGCAATCTTATTCATCTTCTGTGGATTTTATGTGTGAATAACTTAATTTACAGGTGTGGATGTTGAACTCGCAATTCCTGACAAGTAGGTGCACCCTCAGATTGTCTACATAGATAGGATCACCTTTTTCCACATCACTCACATTGGTCTGTTCAATATGACGTGCATCGATGATAACTACCATTCCCGAACCCAGGCATTGCGCTTTACGTCCTTTCCGTATCAGTAAAGCCGTATCTTCTCCCAATCCGATCCCAAGCTGGTTGGAATTGGAAATAACAGCATGGGCCAATCTTCCGAAACGTCCTCTCCGTATAAAATGCGTGTCTATGATACAATCTTCGATCAGGCCTAAACCTGAACTAATGCGCAAATCATAATCGATCAGTGCTTCATTCGTACCACCGCTTTGGATCATCAATTTCGACATGACCATTGCCCCGGCACTTGTTCCTGCAACTGTAAAATTCGAATCGGTCTTGTAACGTTTGTAAATGGCATCCGATATGGGTGAACCTCCGATGATTGTAGCGATTTTGAACTGATCTCCGCCGCAAAACATAATCGTATTTGCTTTGTTCACCCGGTCCAGGTATTCCGAATTCTTGGTATCTGCAATGCTGTGAATATCCAGAAAACCAACATTTGTATATCCGACCTTACTGAAGGCTTTTTCGTAGCTTGCACGGATCTCCAGGGGAAATCCGGTAGCTGTTGTGATCACTTCTATCCGATCATCCAGGGAATTTTCAGAAACCAGTTCTTTCAATATTTCAAGGTGCACAAATTGTTTGTTATGTGCAGCTATCGGGACTTGGTTCTCGCCTTTATCTTCTGCCCCGCCAATAAGTAAAAGTCTGCCCTTGGGTACCATGTGGAGTGTTTTAATTAAGAAACTTTAGACATTGAGTAAAGCAGTTTTTCCTGGAGTCGGCGCACCAGCTCAATCGAATGCTTTACATGGTCTGCGCATACAAATATGAAGGCTTCCTGCGGTGCATTGGTAACTGCAAATTCAATCGCCGCAGCTTCATCGGAAATAACCTCGACCCTCGGATTAGCATTCACGGAATGGATTCCCTCCATGACCAACGCGGTCAGTTCTTCGTTTGTTCTTCCTCTTCCGTCTTTATCGTGCCTGATAATTATCTCATTAAAAATGGACGCTGCATATTTCCCCAGGTTGCGGATATCTTCTTCTCTCCGGTCACCGGTTGCCCCAATGATACAAATCTTGGAAGATGCTTCCACCTGGGCCATATATTTCTGAATGGCATCAAAGCCCGAAGCGTTATGTGCATAATCGAGCATCAATTGGCAGTGAGCAAATTCAAAAAGATTCATTCTCCCGGGTGTCAATTCAGGAGAAGGAATGAACGAAGTAAGTGCTATCCGGATATCTTCGATTGTAAATCCTGAAACTATGGCCGCAGCGATTGAAGGTAAAACATTCGCCACCATAAATGCTGCTTTTCCACCCAAAGTAACCGGAGTGCGGTTCACAGCAAGAATACGGATCACCGTTTCTCCTTTTTGTACGACAAAATATCCATCCTGCACGAATACGGATATGCCACCTTTTGCACAGTGCTCTATAATTCGTTCATTTTCCTGTTCCATGCTGAAAAGTACCACCATGGAAGAAACAGCATGACGCATTTCATAAACCAGGTCATCATCCGCATTTAAGATTGAATAACCTTTATCAGCTGTGCTCCTGGCAACGACTTCTTTTACCTGTGCGTAATCTTCCAGGGTATGGATATCATCAATTCCCAAATGGTCTTCCGTAACATTCGTCACGATGCTCACATCACATTCATCGAAAGCTAACCCGGAACGAAGAATTCCTCCGCGTGCACATTCCAGCACCGCAAAATCAACCATCGGATCCCCCAAAATAGTTCGTGCACTTTGCGGGCCGCTGCAATCTCCTTCCCAAATGGTATGTCCATTGATATAAACTCCTTCCGTTGTGGTATACCCAACGCTTTTTCCTGCTTTTTGTGCCATGTGAGCAATCAGGCGAGTGGTCGTTGTTTTACCGTTTGTGCCGGTGATAGCAATAATCGGGATCCTGCCATTCGAATTTTCCGGGAAAAGCATATCCAAAACGGGTTTCGCTACATCGCGGGCCGTTCCGTTGGAAGGATGCGTATGCATGCGGAATCCCGGCCCGGCATTTACTTCAATCACTGCTCCGTTTCCTTTTTGAATCGGCTCCGACACATCTTTTGCCATGATATCAATTCCGCAAACATCCAGCTGGAAGAGTCGTGCAATGCGTTCTGCAAGGAATATATTGAACGGGTGAACACTGTCCGTTACATCCGTTGAAGTTCCTCCTGTTGAAAGATTGGCTGTTTTCTTGAGCATAATCTCCATTCCCAGAGGAAGAACATCATCCAGGCTCAATCCGGCTTCTTTCAACAGCGTTTTGGTATGGTAATCTATTTTTATCTTCGTAAGGACTTTTTCATGTCCCAGCCCGCGGTCCGGATTTTCGTTCTCTTTAGCAATGAGCTGGCGGATAGTCAACTGACCGTCACCTCTGACACAAGCAGGCGTTCTTTTTGCAACTGCGATCAATTTGTAATTGATAACCAAAAAACGGTAATCAAAACCTTCAATAAATTCTTCGATTATAATCTTGTCGGATATTTTCCAAGCCTGCTTTGCAGCTTTCAACGCCACTTCTTTGTTACGGATATTAGCGGTAATTCCCCGTCCGTGATTTCCATCAATCGGTTTAATAACCCACGGAAAAGGAATCTCATCAATGGCCTCCTCCAATTCGGTTTTCGTATAAACAGTGATGCCTTTGGGAACAGAGATCCCGGCTTTTCCAAGCAATTCTTTCGTAAACCATTTACACGCTACGGATTCTACTGCCAGGTTATTGGTGGTTCCCATCACTGTAGCGCGGAACAGCTGTTGATTGCGCCCGTACCCAAGCATATATAGAGAATGATCATCCATACGTGTTACAGGAATATTCCTGCGAGCCGCCTCGTCCAAAATAGTTTGGGTACTAGGTCCGGGCATTTCATCTGTCCAAATCTCCTTTAATATTTCTATTACATTTTTGACATCAAAACTAGTTTTCTCCGCAACAGCCTTTACGAAATCAACTGCCGCTTTACCAGCAAAAATTCCTGCTTCTTCCGATAAATAGGAAAAAACTACTTTATATACTCCGTATTCTCCTGCNNTGTTCTGCCGTAACCGCAATCCATTCCCGCAAGCACCTGGAATTCCAGAGCCACATGTTCTATAACATGTCCCAGCCATGTTCCCAGTTTCATTCTTTCGCAAAGCCCTCCTGCTTTCCCTTCTGAGCAACGGTGCTCATACAGGGAAGGTAAGGCCTTCATAATTCGTTCGTAAAATTGGGGGATTTTATTCGTTGGAAGTTCTTCGTACTTTCCCAGGTCCAATTTCATTACGATCAGTTTCTGCCTGTAATTCGACCAATAATTCGGCCCGCGCATTACCTGTATGTTTTTAATTTCCATGATTTATTAATTAAACAGTGTGTGTCATTCCGGGTTTGAAAACCATTGAAAAATGAATCTATCCCAATGTCAGTCAGCTCCGTAGGTAAAAATAGAACTGTATGGAAACTGCTTACTTACACAATTCTCCGGTCGATTTACATAAATCCTATAATTTGTTTTTTTTAAGAATACCGATGGTTTCAGCCTTGGGAATCATTCTATTAAAAAAAGCTAAAATCAACTTTTCATGCACTAAAGATGAAATTCCCGGAATCTCATTTCGCACATGTGCCAAATCCCTTTAAACACTAACAATTCGGAATCCGGAACGCATCATTGGGAATTATCCAAAGTGTGAATAGTATAAATTCTCAAAAATTAAGTGTAACAGGATTTTTATCAAAGCTCCCGAATTTTAGTTCTCTCACAGATAGCACCTTATATTGGTATGTGGGTGTAAGAATAGTTTTATAACCAAAAGTAATGTATCATGAAAAGTGTAAGAATGACAGCAAGAAGGAGTTTGGCTTATTTAGGAGGATTAAGCCTGGGTTTATTAGTGATCCATGCATGTGGCGGTAATCCCGATGATTCGAAAGAAATTGCAGAAGACCAGAACGACGAGCGTTTTGATGACAGAAAGTCGGAAAAAGACGCAAACTTTTTAGTTGAGGCAGCAGCTATTAACCTGGAAGAAATTAAACTAGGAGAATTAGCTCAGCAAAAAGGAATGATGGAAGACACCAAAGCCTTAGGTAAAATGATGGTGAAGGAGCATACTGCGGCATTGGACGAATTGAAAACACTGGCTGCAAACAAATCTATTACGATCCCTGAAGTTTTAACCGAAGACGGACAAGATGCCTATGACGACCTGAACGAAGAAAAGGGAATGAGCTTTGACAAGGAATATGCCAGCATGATGGTGAGAGGGCATAAAAGCGCTATCCGCAAGTTTGAGAATGCTTCTTCCAATGCGGAAGACCCGGACATTCGAAACTGGGCAACATCCATGCTCCCGGGATTGCGCGCGCACCTGGAGAACGCTAACATCTGCAAGGATAAAGCTAAGGAGATGAAGTAAGAGAAAGCACTGCTTTCGATTCGAAAGACCGTCATTGACGGCAAAAAGTTGTGTCGGAATTAATTTGAAAAATCAGTTTTGACCTACTAAAAAAGCAATTAGTAACACATAAAAACAAACAACATGGCGACAAATAATCAAGAAATTGTAGATTGTTTAAACAACCTGGTACAAATCAATAACGACCGCATCCAAGGGTATCTAACCGCTTCGCAGGAAACCGACCAGGATGACCTGAAAAGTGTTTTCTCGGAAATGATGACAACCAGCCAGGAATGCCGTCGTGAATTGGTCCAGGAGATTACCAAACTAGGCGGAACACCGGTTGAAGGTACAACCGTTTCAGGCAAGCTTTACCGTGTGTGGATGGATATCAAGGCTGCCCTGAGCAGTAAAGAGCGTAAAGCAATCCTGAATTCCTGTGAATTCGGTGAAGATGCTGCGGTTAAAACTTACCAGACAGAAATGGATAGTGAGGCTTTGAAAGGAAGTGAATGCGCGCAACTCGTTCGGGAACAGTATTCGAAAATCAAAGCAGGTCACGATAAGATCAAGCAATTACGCGATGCTGCCAATAATGCGGCATAAAGTGGATTTGTTTAAGCAGGAATTGGCCTGTTCTTAAACACTATTCAATTAAAAGGGCTGTCTTTCGGGACAGCCTTTCTTGTGTGGATAACTCCCTATTTTTAGAGGGAATGTATTTATTTTACCTTCCGTTTTTTGGGATATTCCAGCTTATAAGTTTGAATATCGAATTTGCAGTTTCTGACCAACAGGTGTACACGGAGATTGTCCACATAAATGGCTTCGTCTTCCACCTCATTGATATTGGTATGCTCGATCTCCCGCCCGTCGATAAGAATCACCATGCCGGATCCCAGGCATTTCACTTCATGCCCTTTTTTAACGATGATCGCTGTGTCTTCACCCAATCCGATTCCCATTTGTCCGGGGTTACGAATGATTGCCTGGGCAAGCCGACCGAATCTGCCGCGTTTCAAAAAGTGTGTGTCTATAATACATCCTTCCAGCAGACCAAGTCCCCCACCCGTTTGCAAATCCGATTCAAAAAGCGCTTCATAAGTACCACCCGACTGGATCATGACTTCAGGAGCAACCGCAGCTCCGGCACTGGTCCCTGCAACCGTAAAATCCTTATCGGTAAAATATTTTTCTTTAATCACTTTTGCAACAGGAGTTCCACCGATTATAGTGGCTATCTTAAACTGATCTCCTCCTGAAAACAAAACGGTCTTTGCTTTTTTTATACGGTCTAAAAACTTTTCTTCATGTGCTTCCTTTTTGGTTTGGATATTCATGAAACCGATGTTTTTATAGCCAACCTTTTCAAATGCTTCTTCGTATTTTTTTTTCTGTGCCTGGGGCTCATTCGATGCGGTGGTGATCACTTCAATACGCGGATTTTGTGCTTTACCGCTCACCAGCTTTTTCAGTATCTCCATTTCCACGAATTTCGGATTATGGAAAGCCATAGCTAACTCCCCTTTCCCCTTGTCTTCTGCACCACCGATAATTAATAATCTTCCTTTTGGAATAGTCTGCTGATTCATGTCTTTTGTTTTAGTAAGTATTTTCTGAAAAATAGAAAGGGAGCTAAAATCAAATCTTACAAAATTCTCAAAGCCATTTACATGATTCTCACCCGGAATACGAACTTTTTTACTTATAGATTTTCACTCCGAAGTCTTCGCGCGTTCTCCACGCTCTGTGCATACGTTCACTGTTAAATGAGATCCCGATATTACCATCCGAATCTATCCCGATAGCTCCCATATCTCCTGTTTTGTCTTCGTTCTTTTCGAGAATAACATGATCAATAGCTTCCTGTATCGTACAGCCTTTATACTTAACCGTTGCCGCTATATTATAGGCCATTACCTCCGTAATAAGAAATTCGCCGTCACCGGTACAGGAAACCGCCGCCGTTTTATTATCCGCATAAGTTCCCACCCCGATAATGGAACTGTCGCCGATCCTGCCTGGCTGACAATACTCCGTTCCTCCGGTGGAAGTCCCCGCCGCCAGGTTTCCTTCTACATCCAGTGCTACAGCTCCAACCGTACCATGCAGGCGCTTCAGGTACTTTTCAAATATCTTTCCTTTGTTTGTTTTTTTTGCACGTTCTTTTTCAAATGCTTTCCATTGGTGGTCCGTTACAAAATAAGAATCAGGTTCGGTTTTAATTCCGAGATCCTTCGCTGTTTCAACAGCTTCAATTCCTCCCATATACATCAACCCCGTAGATTTTAAAAGTTCATGGGCAAAAGAAATCGGATTGCGAATATTGTTCACAATTGCAACAGCTCCTGCCTTTTTATTTTTGCCATCCATTATTGAAGCGCACATTTCTACATTGCCTGCTGCAGTAAGTGCGGAACCTCTTCCTGCATTGAAAATTTTATTGTCTTCCAGTGAAACAATTGCTGCTTCTACTGCATCCAGCGCACTTCCTCCTTTTTTCAAAATACTATAACCGGCACCAACAGCATCGCTTAATCCTTTTTCATATTCCGGAATGTGTTTAAGAATGAACTCTGTGTCCTCTCCTGCTCCTGCATGCACTACGATGGCTATTTGACCGATAGGTACAATTTTTCCCATTCATTCTTCCTTTAATTAATACTTATTTACCCAGCAATATAGATGACAACTGCAATAAGGATTCCGATAACGATCAGTCGCTGGACGATCTTCCAGGCAAAAATCCCGGGTTTATATTTAGCCAGTACACGCCAGCCCCGATCATTAGTAAATAAAGGAATGCGCAAATGAAACAGATCTGCCAGCTTTCCACCCAAAGAATCAACGCGGTCTGCGAAAATCAGCAGCAGCCAGCGTCTAAGCTTATTTTCACTGAACTTGTAAGCTTTACGACGCAGTGCGCCGCTCAAGCCACTGGGAGGGATTTTCGTTCCGAAAACAGCAGACAAATACGGCCGTTCGGTCGATTTCAGAATTTCTGTTTTAGCCGATTGCAGGTAAGGTCTTTCCCAATTGCTTCTCATGCGATCATCCCCGGTGTATTTTTTCATCGGGTAAGTGGGATCGTTTGCAGGATCTGCATCCATTCCCCATCCCGGGATTAATCTCGGATCTATGATATTTCGTTCCATATGCTAGTAATTTGAGGACGGTGGAATCAAAACGGTCTTAATGCAGTTGTCAAGTTTGTCTGAGAAGATCCGGTAAGCGTCCGATACATGCTCCAGGGGAATGCGGTGAGTAATAATTTCCTTCGGGTTCAGCCTGCCCTCCATCACGTGTTCGATCAATTTGGGAAGGTTTCTTTTCACCGATGCCTGGTTTGCCCGAATGGTAATGCCTTTATTCACGACATTCCCGATCGGAACGAGATTCCCCGTTGGTCCGTAAACACCCACTATAGAAACAATTCCGCCTTTTTTGACGGAATTGATTGCCCAATGCAGGGCAGTTGCCGATCCGGATTGAAGCAGTAATATTTTTCCTGTGAGTGACTGCCAGGCGTCTCCATTGGCTTCACATCCAACTGCATCAATACAGACATCTGCTCCGAACCAATCCGTTGCCTTCTTTACAAATTCAACCACATCGTTCATTTCGTCGAAGTTATATGCCTCGCAGGGAGCGTAGTTCTTTACAAACTCCAGGCGGTAATCCACATTATCAATAACGATCACACGTCCTGCACCAAAAAGCCACGCACATTTGGCAGCCATAATTCCAATCGGTCCGGCACCGAAAATAACTACCGTATCCCTGCTTACAATTCCTCCCATTTCACAAGCCTGGTAAGCTGTGGGAACAACATCTGTGAGCAGGACTGCATTTTCCGGATCCATCTCCGGCGGGATAACGGTAGGACCGACATCTGCATAAGGAACACGGACATATTCTGCCTGTCCGCCCAGGAAACCTCCGGCAGTGTGTGAATAACCAAAAATACCGCCTACTGCTGTTGCTTCGGGGTTTGATTCATGGCAGTTTCCATAAAGCTCCTGCTTGCAAAAAGCACATTTTCCACAACTTATATTGAACGGAACAATCACATGGTCACCCACTTTCAATTTTTGCACGTTAAGACCTACTTCCACTACGATCCCTATAAATTCATGGCCAAAAGTGGATCCGACGCGTGTATCAGGCACGAATCCATGATACAAATGAAGGTCCGATCCGCAAATGCAGGACCGTGTTACCTGCACAATACAGTCATCGGGATGTTCTATTTCAGGTTCGGGTTTCTGTACTGCTCGTACCCGATACGGGCCTCTGTAATCCATTGCTAACATCTTGCTTCTTTTTAGTTTCAACTGTTTTACCTGATTGATTTTCTGCAGATTAAGAATAAGGTGAAGTTGAAGCTAATTTCGAGCCGGACTGTTACAAAATATCCTGATTTATTTGCGTTATTCCTTGATGCGGTATCGTGAAGAGTTCAACTATTTGCCAAACTTACCATAGATAGAAAAACCAATAAACCCGGGACGAACGGGAATTTATTATTTATCCGGGAAAGAAGATCAACAGCGGGTCAGTTCACTTCGCCATCAATTTCCCCTTCCGCATCGCCAGTTATAAACGGCTGCGTAGGAAATGCAAAGCGGATGGAACGTTCTTTGAACATCTTGATGATCCCCATGTTTATGTCATGATGCACGTCCATATAAACCCCATAATCCGGACTGAGAACATTGTAGACAAATTCAAAATTGACACTCCAGTCGTCCAATTTGGCTAAGTGGCCGCGGCTGTATTCCACTTTTGGCTGTTGATCGATGATTTTTTTTACAAGTCCCGGAATTTCTTCCAGCACTTCCGGTGAGGTATTGTATACAACCTTGATAATAAACACGATCCGACGAGTCTCTAGCCGTTTAAAATTGTGTACGCGTGAATTGGTCAGATCGCTGTTCGAACAAACGAGTTGGTCTCCGCCCAAAGTACGAATGCGGGTAGTTTTTATACCTATTTTCTCTACCGTTCCAGACTGATCTCCTATTGTAATCGAGTCACCGATCTCAAAGGGTTTATCAAAGAAAATGGAAAAGTAGCTAAAAAGATCACCCAATATGGTTTGTGCTGCCAATGCAACAGCAATCCCACCGATTCCAAGGCCGGTAATCAGTGTAGTAACGCTATATCCCAGGTTATCGATCAGGAAAATAATTCCAAGTATCCAAATGACGACATTCAGTACGATCATCAAGCCTGAAACGGATTGTTCTGCTGACCCATCAGCGGTTTTACGCCGGGTGACTCTCATCAGCAAACGACGGAATACGGCGCTAATCAAGCGAAGTACACAAAAAGTAAGTACCACCATATAAATGATATGCACCACCTTGTCCGCTTTTGGCGATAAGTGGAGGGTATCTATTGCAAGATAGAGAAATCCAACATAGAGAATCGGGACCACTAACCGTTCGATTCCAATGACTAACAAATCGTCCCAGGTTGCGGAAGTTGAAGATGACCAGGTTTTCAGGCGTTTTAATACGACGTAGCGAAATAATTTTATTCCAATGACGGAAACAATTACAATTCCCAAAGCAAACAACCAGGAATAGATGGTGTTTCCCCAAAAAGTATACTGTAAAAATTGCTCCATGCCTTAATCCTTTAAACGAACAATCCCGGCCGGATCAATTATATACAGCTAAAGAAGGGGCTTCCGCCCCATCATAACCTAACTCCTAACCAGTTTTGCCATTACCAACTACAACTAATAAGTAATGGAACTAAATTAAAGTTTCGCTGAATTCAGAAACTTACAATTCTGTTATAAGAATTTACATAATTCATACTTTAGAACTGACACTGCGAAAAAGCCTATTGAAATCTCTCAAGGGCTTCTGTACTTTTCGGTGTGAAAAAATTGATCAAATTGCCATCAGTATCACGGAATAAGAGCGAACGGTTTCCCCATGGCATGGTCGTTGGCTGCTGTACTATTTTCTCACCGATTGAATCTTTGATCCTTTCGTATACCTCATCTACATTGTCGACCCGAAATTCAATAATCACACTTTTGTTACTTGCGGGAACCGCCATTCCCTCTCCGAAAAAATTCAAGGTACGTGTACTTCCAACAGCTAATTTGACTGACCCAATTTCAATTTCTGCAAAATCTTCCGTATACCAAACAGCCGGCAATGCTGTAATGTGTTCAAAAAAAGACACCATCTGTTTGATGTCGGCTGTAATAATTCTAACTGATGCTAAATCCATAATCTTGTTTCTTTAAACTCCCGATGACATAATCGGAATTGTTTGACGGAGACAAAACTAGGACAGCCCAGTGACAGCAGCTTGTCAGGGGTGTTGGAAATTTTTTCGCTTTTCCTCCAGGAATTGCTGAAGTGTGATCTTATGCGGTTCAAAAGCCTCTGCCACCGGTTTAATCGTTAAAATCCGGTCCAAACGGAACATGCGGTAATCTTTTCTCAGCCTGCAGAATGCAATTACAGCCCAACATTCATCCAATGTATAGTACATGGCAAAGGGTTCGATCTTTCGTTCCGTTTGCCCGGAACTGTTTTCAGATTGATAGGAAATTTTAAGCACATTGAAGTTCGTTAAGGCTTGCTGGATAACTGTCAGTGAATTACTGGAATGCGTTTTTGGTTTCATCGGACTAAGCACGATGCGGTTAGATAAGAGATCCGTTCTGTCTTTTGCCGAATAGGAAAGCACTGCTTTTACTTTATTGACAGCCGAAACATAGGATTCAGCCAATGAACTGTCCCGGTTATTAAGGGCTAATTGTTCCATGGTTACCAGCGCATTTGCTTCCGCTTCGCTAAACATTACCGGAGGCATCTTAAACCCTTCTGTCAGCGAATACCCTTTTCCATCAATTACTACAATAGGAACTCCTGCCAATTCAAGGGTTTTTACATCGCGGTAGATGGTGCGGATACTCACACCGAATTTTTCCGACAGGAAAGTTGAAGTAACAATCCGCTTTGCCTGCAATTGAATCAGTATTGCTGTTATGCGTGCTATTCTCGTTGTGTCCGTGCTGTTCATTCCTTGAGTTCAGACCCTAAAATTGAAAAAGTTGTTATTCATTTCCAACTACAGACATTCATTCAAGGGTAAAACGCATGATGTACCCGATCTCTTCTCGCTCCATGCTTTCCAAACCATACCGGAATTGAATGAATAGAAAAATACCTGATGGTTCTTCAACAATTCTAACAACTCCCGGACCACCTCCATTGACTGAGGAAACAGTGAACTTTTTAGTGTTATTCATCGGGAAAGGAATTTCATACCACATACCTGTTTTTGAAACAGTAAATGTGCTTGATATTCCATTTACATCGTAGGTGAAATCCGTAATGGTCAAATCAATAGACATTAACTTCTCTTTTATCGACGGATTCTCAGTAGTTTCATAAGTGGATACTGCTAAAATTTTTAACCCGTTGTACGGCGGATATAAATTACTTCCGTATGTTTTCCAGTCTCCTGAATACCAGACCTGTTCTTTCGTATTACTCATAGTGCATTTTTTTGGTCATCCTTTATTAATATTCTCCAATGCAAAGCTAAATGCAGTTGATGAAGTACCTGGCCCGCCTCCCGTCATTACGATATCTGCACTTGTAATACCCAGTAAGTTGACCTCTGTGTTCACC
>DJFP01000048.1:0-22244 GCA_002432565.1 Flavobacteriales bacterium UBA5869 | reverse complement strand
GTTTTAACAGCAAGTAATTTTCCATCGCGAAAACAGCTGGCGTTGATAGCACCCAAACTTAATTGGTTTCTCACCTCAACCTGGTAGGGACTTGAAGCAGGAATTGTTGACAATTGAAGAATATCTCCCGAAGTAGATTTAATCATGTCAAAAGCCTGGCCATCGTAAGCAGTAAGCCGCGGGGTATAATTCCCATAAGAATCACTGGCCGACACCTGGAAATTCATGGGATACAAGAACGGATGATTATCCAATCGTCCACAATTTTGAATGACTTTCCATGCTACCGCCAATTCATCGAAATTTTCTGCAACATTTTGCTGGAAGATAACTACATTACTGTTGTTCATGTCATTCGAACGGTTAATGAAATTCAGTTTAATAGCGTTCATAAATAATGGTTTAATTGGTTCCAAAACTAATCGAAAAATTGATTCAAAGAGGAAACTGTCGAAATAAAGTCAGGCATCCTGTTAACTCTTGCCAAAAAATGCCAAAACTGTGAGTTATGTAAGCTCCCGGAATTTTGTTATAACACATCAATGCGTCATTTCTGTCACCTTTAATTAGGATTTAAACAGACAGAATATGAAAAAGATTTTAATAATGGCTGCGGTGCTTTTGACAAGCCCGACAGTATTTTCACAGGATGCTCCTGAGAAAACGACCAAAACACTTTCGATAGGACCTTCCGTAGGGTTTGGTCACACCGGTCTGCGAAATACAACCGGAACCGATATATTCAAACCATCCTGGAGAGCCGGTATTATCCTGAACTACAGCTCACGCAAACATGTCGGATTTGCCGCAGATGTTCTTTGGTCTATGGAAGGTTCAAAAGTACAAGATAATGGTTTTGAAGCAGATTTAAGTATGCACTACATCCGCGTACCTTTGAAATTTGCTTATTATTTCGGTGATTTTGAAGATGATTTTCGACCAAAAATAACAATCGGTCCTTCCATGGGATTCCTGCTGAAAGCAGATGGTTATGTGGAAGGCCTGGAGGCGGTAGATGTGACAGACAATTATGAGAAGTTCGACATAGGTGTAGCCGCTTCCCTTGGTTTTAACTGGAAACTGGCAACCAACATCTGGCTGAATACCGACTTCAATTACTACACCGCATTTACATCTGTTCTGGATAGTCAGTACAACTCCAACTTTGGACTCCAATTAGGGGTGGCTTTTGGTCTATAAGAGAGTTTGAACAAAACTCCGGAATGCCCCCGGCGATGCTGTCGGGGGCATTTTTGTTTTACAGATCTTCAAATGCATTACATCTACAATCCATTGTAAAAATGAGCAGGCATTCGGAAGGACGAACTACTAACTTAATCTCCTTCACGATCAAAACTCATACTGAAAGAAAAGAGCACAGAACCCCATTCTGAATGAGTCTGAGAGTGAGAAAAGAGAACAAAAAGAAAAGAGCGGTACTTGAGTATCGCTCTTTTCTTTTTGGGGCCGAAGCCCCCACTTAAACTAAAAAACTTAAACCTAAAACATTGTCTTTTACAACTTATTGAATGGTCCTTAAAATTACTTTATCAGTCATTCATTTAGTTACATTATCTTTTAAAGAATTTACAAATTCTTTTGACCGGAACCAAATCATTATTCCTGTATCAGGGAAAGTATATTTTTCGAAGGGTCTGTAAACCAAGCCTGTGAAGGTCCGTTCTCAATCCTGGCAATTCCTTTCTGGTCTGTTTTTATGTAAGGCATATCGTACTGCAGGAAAGAAACTCCCTTTTTACTTAATTCATCCACTGCATCTTCTATATCCGTAACCGGAATATTCAATACGGTGAATGTTGCCGGAACATGGTCCTGCTTCGGATAAATAATGATTCTCATTCCTTCATTGATGCTGATTGTTAATATCGACATCTCTTCTTTCTCGACCTGCAGCCCCAGCACATTTTTGTAAAAGAAATATGCTTCATCGGTATCCTCTGCCGAAAAACTGCTAAAAATTCGTTCTCTCTGTATCATAACTGTTGTTTTATATTTCAACTTCCGGTTTAGATTTGCGCTGATCAAACAAACGCACTATAACCTGTTATTGCTCTTCCTACAATCAGGGTGTTGATCTCTTTAGTTCCTTCGTAGGAGTAGATTGCCTCCGCATCGGCCACAAACCTGGCTACATCGTATTCCAGTAAAATCCCGTTACCTCCCATAACTTCACGTGCCTTACTGACGATATCCCGTGTACGCAGGCTGCAGAATACTTTCGCCAAAGAGGCATGCTCGTCGGTTAGTTCTTTCTGGTCCTGTAATTCCGATAAACGAGCAACCATGGTCTGCATAGCCGTAAGATTCGTAAGCATTTCTACCAAATGGTTTTGGATGAGCTGGAAAGAAGCAATAGGCTTACCAAACTGTTTCCGCTCCCGGGTGTATTTCAATGCCGCTTCGTAAGCACCACGTGCACATCCAACTGCCAGCCAGGCAACCCCGGCGCGGGTCATACGCAGTACGTTAGCGGTGTCCTTGAAAGAATTGGCTTTTTGCAGGCGGTCCGTTTCTTCCACTTCACAGTTCGTCAAGGTCACAATCCCGTTCTGAACAATGCGCAAAGCCATTTTATCTTCCATCTTGTCGACTGAAAGTCCCGGGTTTCCTTTTTTGACCAAAAACCCTTTGACCTGTTTATCATCTTCGTCTTCCGCCCAGATAATGATTACATCTGCAAAAGTCGCATTGCCGATCCATTTCTTTTGTCCGTTCAGTATCCAGGTATCTCCGTTTCGTTTAGCTTTCATCGTAAGGCCTCCGGCAACGGCTGATCCGACTTCCGGTTCTGTCAGTCCAAATGCTCCGATCTTCCGCAAGCTCTTCAATTCCGGCAGCCATTGTTGTTTCTGTTCTTCCGAGCCCAGTAAATAAATTGATCCCATGACCAATCCGCTCTGCACACCGAAAAAAGTAGCAAATGAAGCATCAATACGCGCCATTTCCATGGCCAAAACACCTTCTATCAAACAAGATCTCAAAGGATTACTAAAACCCTCATAAGCAATTCCGCAGATATCCAGCTCTCCTATTTTAGGGATCAGGTGATGTGGAAACTCGCCCCGCAGCCAATAATCATTGACTATAGGTTTCACTTCTTCTTCCATAAATGTCCGGACTCTCAGCTGCAGTGCTCTTTCTTCGGAATTGAGCGTGTGACTGATATTGTAAAAATCCCCGTCAATCGGAGGTAGTTCTTTTTCGGAATGCTTCCCGCAGATGAGCTTCATTAAACCGGCCAGCTGCTTATCATCCAGTTTTCCCACCCGGTTCAGCACCTCGGGAAGATCGATCTTTTTTGACAATTGGGAAAACTGTTCCATATCCACCTGCTTAAACAAGTGCCAGGCATTTTTGAGATTGGAAAATAGCGACATCGTGCGAGTTTTTGTGTGTCCCTGTAAAGTATAACAAAAAGCCGCGCGGGTTTCTTAAAAGAACTTAAAACTACTTTACATCCGTGAGGTTTTCCAATGCCGTGGGAATGAGTTCGGAAACTGTTGGATGCAATACAACCGTATCACGGAGTGCCGTATAGGGAATACCGGAGACCATCAGGTTGAGAATTCCCGAAATAATTTCATCACCACCCACTCCCAACACCGCAGCACCAATGATCTTATCGTCTTTCTCATGGATGAGGATACTCATAAAGCCTTTGGTTTCGCCCTTTTCAACAGCTCTTCCTACCCGGGTCATTTCCCTGCGTGCCTCCCTCACTTTCAACCCTTTCTCAAGGGCTTCTTTTTTGGTCATTCCGGCCCTTCCCAGCGGAGGATCCACAAATAGCCCGTAAGTTTGGATCCGGTCCGAAATCTTTCGTTTCTTCTCCTCAAAAAGATACGATGCCGCAATTTGAAAATCATTGTACGAAGTATGTGTAAAAGCTCCTTTGCCGTTACAGTCGCCCAATGCAAAAACACCGGACACACTGGTTTCACAATAATCATTCACTTCGATATACCCGCGTTTATCTGTCTGAATGTTCGTTACGCTTAAATTTAACCGGTCCGTATTGGGTATCCTGCCGATTGCCAAAAGCAGATGCGTAGCAGAAAGTGTGTGATCATTGCCATCCGTTCGATAACTTACCCGGATTTTTCCGGTTCGACCTTTGGCAGATATGTTAGCAGCGTGCTTGATAAATTTCACCCCGTCACTTTCCAGGCATTCCTGTATCACAGCACTCGTGTCTTCGTCTTCACGACTGATTATCTGACCGGAGCGTTCAATGATTGTTACTTTACTTCCGAAGCGTTTAAAAAGCTGTCCGAACTCAAGCCCGATGTAACTGCCACCGATAATCACCAGGTGTTTGGGTAATTCGGTCAGGTCGAGGATAGATTCATTGGTCAGGTAATCGACGTCATGATATTCTTGGGGAACTAAAGCCCTTGCGCCCGTATTGATGAAAATTTTCGGAGCTGTATACTTTTTACCTTTTACCTGGATGACTTTATCGGAAACAAAAGATGCTTCGCCTTTGATCAGCGTAATATTCGAATTATCCCGAAAACTTTTCCCGATTGACTTCACCGAACCGCCTACTATCTTGTCTTTCCGGGCTTTGATCTTTTTAAGGTCTGCCGCCGATTTTCCTTTCAGAGAAATCCCCATTTCTTCCAAATGTTCGGTTTCCCACATGCGTCGCGCACTTGCAACGTAAGCTTTTGTCGGAGTACAGCCTGTATTTACACATGTTCCGCCTACAGTACTTTTTTCTATGATTGCCACAGACCACCCCTGATCGGCCAATTTGTGTGCTAAAGGAGTTCCTGCCTGCCCGGAACCGATAATGAGTGCGTCAAAGTTTTTCATAGTTATTTGCTCTTTCGAAATTTTTCATGCCGACACAATTTAAGGTATTCCGGGAAATCTAAAAAATCGGGTTTTGGAATTACATCAATTACTACCGGTTTTGAATTTTGAATTCATCATTTATAATTATCTCTTATATTTGCTTCGTATTTAGAATATTGGTGCGGTGGACAGGACTCGAAAAATTGTCTAACTAATATTTTAAAAACATGAAAAAGATTAGCACTTTATTCAAAAAAGACCCTAACAACTTAGGTCGGATTATCAATGAGATCAATCCCGAAAACGCTTGGGTTTTTAACGGTGAAGGAATTGCCACCCGAAAATTTGACGGAACTTCGTCGGCCATTATCGATGGCATTTTGTACAAACGTTACGATGTAAAAAAAGGACGAGCAGTTCCTGAAAATGCCATTCCATGCCAGGAAGCAGATGCTTTATCAGGGCATCATCCGCATTGGTTACCATGCGACCGGACCAAAAAAGAAGACCGTTATTTCTTTGAAGCCTTTGATCAGTTGGCTGAGATTGTGGACGGAACTTATGAATTATGCGGTCCAAAAGTTCAGAATAATGCTGAAAANNCCTGCAATGAATATCGAAGGAATTGTATTCCACCATGTTTCAGACGGGCGCATGTGCAAGATCCGTAAACGCGACTTTGGAATCAAACGCTAAAAAGCAATCTTTGAAACGGGAGTGTCAGAGCAGACAATCCCGTTTCTTGCTACCTTTGCACCAACAAATCTGTATCCAATGACTCCGGAAAACCTTTTGAAACAAATCGCATTCATCAAAGAAATCGACAAGATCAAGTACATTCAGCGCAAAACCAAATTATTCAACAGCGACCGGAACGAAAACGATGCGGAACACAGCTGGCACCTAGCAATGATGGCAATAGTACTGGCAGAACATGCAAACGCATCCCTTGATTTGCTAAAAGTGGTCAAAATGGTCCTGATCCATGACATTGTTGAAATTGATGCCGGCGACACTTTCATCTACGATACGCAGAAAAACCATTCGAATACAGAAGAAGAACTCGCCGCGGCCAAACGTATTTTCGGGATGCTGCCTAAAGAACAAGCCGAAGAACTTATAGCTGTTTGGGAAGAGTTCGAGGCCGGGGAAACGAATGAAGCAAAATTTGCCCGAACCATGGACCGCCTGGAACCTTTACTGCAAAATACTTCTAACAATGGCGGAACCTGGAATGAATTCGGTGTAAGCTACGACAAAGTGCATGCAAAGAAAAGCATCATGAAAGAAGGCTCGGAAACCATTTGGTCTTATGCAGAAGGATTAATCAACGACAGCGTGGAAAAAGGGATTTTGAAGAAAGACTAATCCAGTAATTTCTTACGATTATCTTTTCATAATTTAAAACTGCAACGTTACAGCAGCGATCTCATTGCAAAAAATAATCCGTAAAACTTCAAGAAATCTGCGTTATTGAAATAGTCGAAAGAAATTTCGTGTAACCAAAACACTAATTCCAATTATTAGGACTCAGACTATACTTTGATTTCTTAACCAAAAAGAACCAGCGATGAACCATTTCCTATTCACTTGTTTCCTCTTGTTGTTATTCAACAGCACTTTTGCCCAGGAGCAAACCGAGCATACCATTGCCTCAAAAGTCTTCAATACAGGAAGAAAGATCACGGTTTATCTTCCGACAGAATACGTTTTGGACACTGCAGGCAGGTTTCCCGTTGCTTATTTGTTCGACGGACAGTTTGAACCCTACCTTAAAATGGTTTCCGGGATGATGGAATATTACAACCAGACCAATCTTTGTACTGGCTTGGTTATTGTTGCCGTACATACCGAAGATCGTTTCGGAGAATTTATTCCGGAACCAAAAACGGACTCGATCAATAAACAAACCACTTATTCAACCATATTGACTGATTTCCTCAACCGGGAGCTATTCCCATTCATTGACTCAGCTTACAGAACAACTCAATTTAGAATGGGCATCGGACATTCACTCGGCGGGACTTTCCTGCTTTATGAAGCTTTCAGAGAAAATTCACCGTTCGCAGCAATTATTGCGGCAAGTCCGAATACCAACATACCGGGAATGACAAAAATGATCACGGAATACCTGGATAAACATCCTGATCTGAATACCTTCTTTTACGTGACAGGCGGCGACACGGATCAAATGGAACTGGACTTTTTAAAAACAACGATGCAGATTGATTCTTCCATAAAAGCGCGGAACTACGGCTCCCTGGATTGGAACTTCCGAAAATATGAACACTCCAACCACATGGAAACCTTTCCGAAAACCTTCAATGACGGTTATTTGCTGTTTGTAGAAAGATGGAAAAATACATCCAAAGACTTTGCTTCAATGCAAGGATTACAGGACGAAGCCCTTGAAAAAGAACTTAAAAAGTATTTGGGGAAACAGGAAGCTTTCCAACGAACAAAAATGCCGTATTCTTTCAGAAATGTAAGCATTGCAGAGAGACTCGCTGTATTGGCTGAAGAATACCAAATAGCTTCCAATATATGCGGTCTGTTAATTCCATTGGTGGAAGCAGATACTGCGTTTTCTAAAGAGGACAAAGATGCTACGGTTCAATGGCTGAAAGAAAAAAAACTTCACTTGCAGTTCCGGGATATTTGCAACCTTGCTCAAGGTGCTTCAAACCGGAAAGACTACAAACTGGCTGCACAGGAATATATACGGGCATTTGAACTAAATGTCATCAGGGGAACTTATTCGGAACGCATCAACTCGCTGGTAGCTTTTGCACAAACAGGAAATACCGAAGCAGCTTTCAAACAACTTGATCTGCTGGCAAACCTTTTCAAACTAAGAGGAAGTGAAAGCATAGTTGATGATCCGTTACTGGAACCACTTCATAAAGACAAGCGCTGGGATAAGTACATGAAGATTTTAGAGGAAAATAAGAAGCTGAAGTACGAATAAATCCTTCAGAATCTATTTAACCTTTTCCCCCTCTTCGTGCGCTATATGAAAATAATAAACAACAGAAAACAGTTTATTGGTTTGATGCTGTAAAAATAGACTAAATGATTCGTTTTGAATGCTGCATTTTGAATCATCCGGGCAGTTCCAAACCATACTTTATAGCCGACTCAAGTACTTCCACATCAATCTCTTTCAACGATTTGAACTTGATACAGTAACCCGTCACTTTGGCTTTACCCAATTTTGGTCCGTAAGTTTCTGCCAAAAAGGTTTTGTCCTCCAAACCAAGAATATAAACGGATATTCCGGTTGTATTTGCACTCAATCCGATGCGGTAAAATCCCCTGCTTGTCCCGTCTGCATAATTGATCGCGTATGCTCCGTAACCGATATTCGGATTGGAGACTACTTTACCGTCTGCATTTTTGCCATCTGTGAACCACAATTTACAACCCGGAGAAACCAGCAGTATGTGCTCGTGCAAAATTTTTATCTCTTTACTTTTTGCTTCAGGCAAACAAGCGATATGCTCCCGGATCTGTTCTTCTGTACTCATAAGCAATAGTACTGAATAATCGGGAAAACAAAAAACGGGAATTATTCCATGCGGAAAATAAGCGACAATCCATAAGTTCTCGGTGCCCCCAAATGCACGGCCCCAAAATCATAGGCGAAATTTATAAACCGGGTATCTGCCAGATTTCTTACCCAAACTACCGATTCGAACTGTTTGTAACTAAGTCCTGCACGTACATTCAATAAATGGTATCCGGTTTGGGAAATTTCGTTGGCAAGATCGAAGAAATGATTCCCAATGTATTTCCATTCAGCGCGTAAAATGGGTTTCAGGAGGTGTTTTGTCGGAACAGTATATTGAAGGACTAACAGAGAAGTTACGTCGGGAGTAAAAAGCTGGCGCCGGTCATTCAAAGCCACAGCCTGCCCGTTTTGAGAGAGTGTTAAAGAACGGTAGCGCGCATCCGTGTAACCGAAATGGTACCGCACTTCCAGCTGCTTTAAAGGAACCACAGCAAGCTCCAGTTCAAAACCTTTGCTGATCAGCTTTCCCACATTGCGCGTAACAGTAATAGCTTCCGGAAGAATGAGCGTTGGCAGCTGAGCATTCAGCACGTTTGTATAGAAAACTGCCAGGTGTACATAGACACGTTCCTTTAGAAATCTACTGCGGATACCTGCCTCAAAATTATCACTGTATTCGGGGTCATAGGCATAGAGCGGCGGTTGGGAAGGATCATTTGATAATTGAGTGAGTCCACCCGGACGAAATCCACGGCTGTAACTGGTATAAACCGCTGAAGTACTATTTATCCGGTAAAGCAATCCGGCTTTGGGTGAAAAAGCTGTAAAACGTGCCTTCCCGGTAGTATCCGAACGAATGGCAAAAAGAGGCTCGGGAACGGGATCTTTTTGGTATTCACTCAACACAGATTGTGTTTTGTACTCCACGTCATATCTCAATCCTGCGGTCACTTCCAACCTGTTTATCAGCACCCAGGTCAGCTGTCCGAACAAAGCACCTCCTGCACTTTTGAACCTGGAAGTATTGATAATTGAAAAAGCCGTATCAGGAGCGCCTATCAGCATGGCATCAGCTCCATACTTCACAGCCTGTTTGACAAATGCCTCCTGAAAAAACAAATAAGTTCCGGCCACCCACTTCAACCGTTTGGCTTTTGCCGGTGAGGTGAAACGGAATTCCTGTGCGGGAACCAGTGTTCTATTCCATTTTCCTCCGTAATTATTGTAAATAGAAACTGCATCCAACGGGGAGAAATCTCCGTCAATAGCACGATCATAATAACGCTGATTGCTCTGAAAAGTAGATTGGGAAACAAAGTGGAATTTATCCCCTGTATAGTGAACAGACAACGAGCTATTCAGGGTATTGTCAAACATTTTAGCTCCGGCATCCTGGTTCAGGAGATAAGGGCGGCTGAAAGCTTCTTCTTTACCTGAATGAAGTGGAAAAGCCCCGTTATTGCGGTGATGATGCTGCTTGAAGTTCCCTCTAACCGACCAATGTTTCCCGAATAAGTATTTCAGGTTATAGCTGGCTGTGATGCTTTGCTGTTTGTCAAAAGAAGTATTGTTGTACTCATTCGTAAAAAAACCGTCGTGGTCCTGGTAAACGGCAGAAACACCGGTAAACAGCTTGTTTTTTATGAGCGGCGCGCTGACACCGGCACTGTAGCGCTGCCAGCCATAATTTCCAAGGTGTACTTCAGCGAACCCTTTTGTTTGGTTGGTTGGCTGCTTCGTTGTTATGCTGATAACCCCGCCCATCGCTCCACGACCGTAGAGCGTTCCCTGCGGACCTCTCAGAAATTCGATCCGTTCCACATCAATGAGTTCCGAAATGTAGGTATCCAGTCCGAATTGATTAACCCCGTCGATATAAGTTGCTACCGCCGGATCATAAGAAGTGGAAGTGATTCCCCTGATAGAAGTAACTGTTCGGTTGTCACCCGGATTACCTGTAAAAAGATTCGGAGCAAGCGCGGTCATTTCGACCGTATTCCACAACCTGAACTGACTTACGTCTTTTGCAGAAAGCGTTGTAATACTTCCGGTAAAATCACGCTGCAGCATTTCCTGTTTGGAGGCTGAAACCGTAACCGTTTCTAATGTGAGTGTTTTTGTCGACAATTGAATTTCGCGCGTCACGGTATCCGGAAATCGAATCGGGTATTGCAGTGGTCCGGTAGTTCGGGATGAAATATGAAGTAAATACTCGCCTGGCACAAGTCCGGTGATTCGGAATAATCCTGCAGTGTCTGAGCTGGTTTCTATTTCTGTGTTCAGTATACGGACCTTTGCCTGAACGGGCTGCCCTTCCTCGTTTCGCAGGACACCTGAAAACTCCTGGGAGCATACCGGGAATACAAAAAAAACCAAACAAGCCGGGAGTAACTGTTTTACAATGCTCATTGCTTCTTTTTATAATGACTCCATGCCCGCATATATTTTGAAATGTCTTTCAAATCATTGTCTGAAATCTCGTCTTTTTTAAACGAGGGCATTACCCCAAGTCCATGGCGTACCTGGAACCGTTTTACAAATTGCGGAACCGGGACAGGATTGATAGCTATTCCGACTCCACCTTCTCCTGCAGGATGGCATTTTTGACAATGCATCATAAACAGCTTTTCTCCGTGGGCTATCTGATCATTCGCAGGAACAAATACATTCCCGGTCACAGGCTCCGATTTGCGGATACTGCAAAAAGTCATAAAAAACAGCCCTGCACCCAACAATGCCGTCACAAGTAAGTACTTTCTCATAATTTCGTAATTTTCCAGATTACACCTGTTTTAACTTGTGGCAACGGACCTTCGCTGGTCATTTTCATAATGCCAAAATCGGTGATATAAAGTACTTCACCCGTTGGATCAAACTTTACAGAGAGTGGTCGTTCCAAACCACCTTTGCCCAACCAGGAAGCGGGGCCGTTCTTTCGTCCAGCGTTCACCGCAAAGTCGCGTATAACTCCTGTTTTAATATCTACCCGAACAATTTTAAAGCCAACAGGAGTCAGTACATCTCCTACGGTTGGTGCCATATCGCCAAATTGTGCTACAAAAGCCTCTCCTTCAAATCCGAATTTGCTGCTGGTTGAAAAGTCAATCCCATTTGAAGAGGAATGCACTCCAAAAACAGCTGTCGGTTTTGGGGGATCATTTGGATATTTTTGGAGGACCGGTTTCACTTTGGTTTTACCAGGCACCTTGAATTCTTCGTCATTCTGAATAGGTTTCCCTTCTGAAAAATCAGGCCATCCGTACCACATCCCGGACTGTATTTCCCAAAGCACGTCACCTGCTCCCCAAACCGGCCGGCTGCCCCGATCATCAAAACCGTTCTCTGTGAGGAATAACTTACCGTCTGGTGAAAACGCCAAACCGTAAGGATTCCGCAGCCCCCATGCCACTAGTTCGGGTTTTCCGCCTTCCAGCGGAATGCGCATAATGGAGCCGGTGCAGGGTACAGCACCTTTAATGACCTCTCCGGCAACAACTGCTTTTCCAAATTCGGAATACGGGCCGGTGAGCACGGTGTCATCCGCCTCATCGGTTAAAATGTTGTCTGACGGGTAATTGATCCCGTTCAGCACAATATCCTTGCAGGGAATATCGTGAAAGTCCTTTTTACGCAAAAGCCATCCGAAATCAGCATTATCCGGACCTACCACTCCGGAATTCGTTGCGCTCCCCTGTCCGAAATAAATATATCCGTCTTTGATAACCGGGCAATTGGTTTGATGGTCTCCTATACTTGGAAGGTTGTCCGTAAGGACTTTAATAGTCCCTGTCTTTGAAATACGCAGGATTTTACCACCTTCAAGGGCACCTCCCTCAGAAACGTAGAAATTCCCCTTGTGAAACGTGACTCCAGTCCACGGACCATTCTTACCACCTGATGCGATCGTTGTTTTACTCCCATCTTTATTCAATCGGATCAGCTTCGGTTCTGTCCATAATTCACCGTAGGAATACCCGGTTTCAATNNATTTTGTATCCGGGCATCGGTAAAATATCGGATGCATTGGTAATTCTTGCAGGGATGGTTTTTATCTGGCCTCCGCCTCTGGATTTTCGGGTAGTGTAACATCCTGCGAGGAATAATACATTACAGAGGAGTAGCGTGAAAAATAACTTTCTTTTCATATCTGTCATTTAGGAATGAGCCAAATAATCAATGGATTATCCGGAAGTACCAAACTAACTGACACCTATGAGAAAAACATTATACTTTCTTTAATAGTATTTATAGAAGTTTTGGTTGAATGACCGTCTGCTCCACTTTCTTATCTTAGCCGTTCCTTCAGGCGCTGCTTTGCTTTTTTCACCCCATTCTCAGAAATACACAGAATATTTGCGATTTCCTTATTGGAAAATTCCAGTTTAACTAATGCCGCAAGTCTGAGATTATTTATTGTCAGCTCCGGAAAACGTTGTTTTAATGTTGAAAGATACCCTTTATGCATTTTATCGAATTCAGACATAAATGCCAGCCAGTCATTTTCCAGAGTCACCTTATTCAGTAAATTCTCCTCAGTCATAGAATTTGCATCATTTTCCAAGGAATGTATCAGTTGGTTCTTTCGGTTTATCTCTTCGGTGAGCTGGTTGAGTCGTTGCCGGAGCAATTCTTCTTCCAACTCCTGGGTTCTTATTTTTGCCTGTGCTTCAGCAACCTTGCTTTTTTTCAACCGATTTTTTATAAAAAGAATGTAAACCACTCCTAAAAGCAATAAGATGACAACGATCCCGAGGATAATCATACCTCTATGAACTTCATCCTTGCGTTTTACTTCCAATCTGAGCAATTTGTTTTCCTGATCTTTGAGTTTTGTTTCATAACGGACTTCCAGGCGAAGCAGTTCCTGATCCCTTTGAAGATCATTTACTCTTTCATAATAGAGGTAAGTGGAATCATACATCGCAATGGCTTGTTCAAAATTCCCCAATTCACGGTATACCTCCACCAAATTATTGTAGCTTAAGTAGATCGCGTAGGGATCTTCTTCCTGGTAAGCCAGCTGTCTGGATTTGTTTAAATAAGCGATCGCCTTTGGATAATTTTTCAAACGGAAATAAATTGCACCGATATTCAAATAGGTATCCCCGGCGTCTTTAAGTCCGTCAATCTGCTGATCATATGCCAGCGACTTGAGCATATAATAGAGTGCTTTTTCGTACTTTTCCTTATCGTAGTAAACCCGTCCCAAAGCATTGTATGAAATTGCCAAACTTTCTTTATCACCGGTTTTTAGCGCATACTTATGTGAGATTTCCGAATAATATAGGGCGGAATCCAGCTGATTCAGGGACGAATAAATCTGTCCTAAAGCAGCATAGCAGTCATAAAGATTCTCCTCCAGTACAGGTTTATCTTTGACAAACCGAATAACCTTAAAGGTCTGTTCCTTCGCTTCACCAAAGCGTTCTTTATAGAGAAAGTAACCTATGAAATTAAATTTTTGGTCAGCAATTAATCGAATATTCTTTGTTTTTTCTGCCATTTCAATTGCAGCAGTGAAGTGAAAATGGCTGTTTTTGAAATTTCCCAATTCATCGTAACCCCTGGCAAGGCTCGCATGAAGGTATGACTTTCTTTTAAAGCTGAGTTCCAATGATTTTCCTTGAACCAAGCGCTCAACCAAGCTTACTCCGTCGGCAAATTTGCCCTGGAAGTAATAATTTTCCGCTTTTTTCAGAACAGCACTTGCAAACAGTTCATCGTTTTTTTCCTTTTCAGCCAGTTCAATGGCTATGTCCAAATACTGATGTGATTTCACGTAATCTTCCGGACCGTATCCATAACAAACTCCCAGGTAAGTGTAGAGCAGTATTTTATCGCGATTGGATTTCAGGCCGTTTAAGCTCAACGCTTTTTTAAAAAGAACTATTGCCTTTTCATATTCATCGATCATGTAAAAATAGATCCCCCGGTCCAAAGCCAACAAGGCCCTTTCCCGGATTGTGGGTTTCGAATTCTTTCGGAGGAGTTTCTCCTCAGTTTGAAGTATTTTAAGCAACTCTTTGGGATTTTCATCGCTTTGCGTTCGGATGAATTTTTCATGCTGCCGGTTGAAGGTGTCTTGTGCAGCTATATTTCCAAAAAACACGAATTGGAACAGGAATAAAAAGTAAAGTCGGTGCATAAGTTAAAAGTAGGAAAGATTTTGACTTAAACAGGTAGACAAATGGTGTACACCCCTGTCAGAACTCAATTATTCGACATAGGTTTGAGAAAAAAAACTCATGAAATACTCCGCTATCGCAATTTTAATCCTGCTGACTTTCACTACAAAGGCACAGGAAATCCCGGTGAAAAAGAATGAATACAAAGTAATCAGTTTCGCCTACAATAGCTATGCTAAACCGAAGTTTAGCAACTTATATCAAAGTAAGCTGCTGCTGGCGTCAGATATGTATGAAGACCTGGAACGGAATATGAGTGTCACACTGCAGTATTCGCAAATGAACTTCATCAAAAACTGCGGAATTGAGTATGGGATCGGGATGGAACTCCTGATGATAGGCAGCCGTTTCAATTTTAACTTACCCACTTATCCTGACGAGACCAGTGTACGCCTGAATGACAGCCGCATGAAAGTGGCAACCGTAACCATCCCCCTGCACTATGTTCACCGCATTGAACTTGGTAAACGTTTCACCCTGTTCCCAAAAATAGGGGTTGACGCCAAAGTGTTAATTACTAATCCGAGCGTTGGAACAGGAATCTATACAGACAGTTTGAATAAGTTAAATTATAGTGTAGGTTTTGAAACCACTCAACGCTATTCAAACGGTCCTTTCCAAAATGTATTTCTCAACGGAACGATAGGCGCGGCTTTAACCTGGTCCCTAAAAAAAAGAGGTGCTTTTGGTCTTCAGTTTTCATTCAGCACACAAATACTCAGAAACACTTTACTGACACGTATCAATAATATCATGTACAAAAAAGACGGTGAGGTTGTTTTTGACTCTAACCGATTCGGAGGAGATTTTTATTACTACAATGAAAACGGACAGCTAGTTTATCAGCCACCATCCAAAACCAGTGATTTTCTTGCATCCAACAAAATGACTCACTTTTCAATCGGTGTTTCGTATTTATTTGGAAAGTAAAATCTTCGATTGTAAAAAGGGACTATTTTCAGCTAGTCCCTCTTGCTGTTTTTTCCTGAATGTTATCCAAAATTGCTGTAAAAAATACCCTGCTCCATATTCTTAAGTGCAAACACAACTTCATCAATGGTGTTCTCAGGTAAAGAATCCATTGAAAACCAACTTAAATCATCGCATTTATGCGGCTCCATGTTCTGTATCTTACCATTCCAATTGGCGGCGGTCACATACACATCGATATACTCGCGATCTTTTGTGCGGCGGTGCATGACATGCTTAACCAGAAGATCTTCCTTAAGAAGTGTGATATCAGCTTCCTCCTTTGCTTCACGAATAATGCATTGTTCCGCAGTTTCACCATGCTCCAAATGGCCGGCAACCAAACTATACATTCCGTCCCGATAACCGGTATTGAAGCGTCTGAGAAGCAAAACTTCCTTTTTTTTGAGAAGTACCAGATATGCGGCTATGTATATTTTAAATTGATCCCCGGGCAGCTTGTTTTTCATAGAACAAACTTAGGCAAAAATTAACCGGACTCAATTCCCTGAATCAGAAATGATCAGCCTTTTATACCGGCAGATTTGAGACCCGAAACCTCCGGACCACCGAACAAAAGTTCAAACAATATTATTCACACCCAATTGCATAAAAAAATAGTGTGTGTGCATAGGGGTTATAAAGTTAGTTTTTAAACACAAAAAATTAGGCCTGATCTCTAAAATGTCAGTATCTTTGTGCCCTACAAATGGAGAAAATAATGATTAGAAGGGTAACATATTATTCCTTTCATGTGTCTGAGCTGGTTTATCTTATGCAGATGAAGAAAGAATTTAAACAATTCAGACCTTCGGATCGCCGCCTGACAGATTTATCACAATCCACAGATGATTTAAATTATTGTTACGAAGCGCTTAAGAAGGTTTCCCGTTCTTTTGCCGTGGTAATCCAGCAATTACCTGAGGAACTGAAAAATCCCGTTTGTTTGTTTTACCTCGTTTTAAGAGGGCTTGATACGATTGAAGATGACATGAACATCGACAATACTGTCAAAAAAGAGATGCTGCTGAGCTTTGCCGACCGTATCAACAAAGAAGAGTTTATCCTTGAGAACGTTGGAGACACCCAGGACTACCAGGATTTAATGCTCCATTTCGACAAAGTAATCCGTGAATACCAAAAACTTGGTCCCGAGTACAAAGCCGTTATCACCGAGATAACTCACGAAATGGCAATCGGGATGAACAAGTATGCGCATGAAACCGTTGAAAGTTATAAAGACTGGGATGATTACTGCTATTACGTAGCCGGGCTGGTTGGAATTGGTTTGAGCAGATTATTCCTGGCTTCAAAACTAGAAACAAGTCCAAAGCTTGCTAACAAAAGCCTCAGTAATGAGATGGGACTGTTCCTTCAAAAAACGAATATTATTCGCGATTTTGCAGAGGATTTGGAACAAGGCCGCATTTTCTGGCCGGAAGAATCCTGGAAAAATAAAGCAAATACGCTGAAGGAACTACAGGCTGATGAAAAGAGCGGACTTGCTGCATTGAATGAAGTTGTTATCAACGCGCTTGGGCATGTACCGGCTTGTTTGGAGTTTTTGGAATGTTTAGAGAACCAGCAAGTTTTCCGTTTCTGCGCCATCCCCCAATTGATGGCTATTGCAACATTAAAAGAATTGTATAACAATCCGGAAGTGCTGCATAAAAACGTTAAGATCCGAAAAGGAAGAACAGCCAAGTACTTCATTTCAATCAAGGATTTTAAATCAACAAAAAAAGAATTTATCTCTATACTGAACAGCTTAGAGAAAAAAGACCATACAGGTAAAATCAAATCAATATTAGCCGAAATTCAAAGATGAGCACAGGTGAGTTTGATATCATAGTTATTGGTGCCGGAGTTGCCGGAGGCGTATTTGCCGCTTCACAACCTTCCGGCACACGCATTCTTGTAATAGAACGCGACCTTACGGAACCCGACAGGATAATCGGTGAATTAATGCAGCCCGGTGGAATTCAGGCCCTGACCCAAATGGGGCTCGGTCATTTACTGGAAGGTATTGATGCACAGGAAGTCAACGGTTACAACCTGATCAAGGGCAACGAACGTTTTACGATCCATTACGATGAAGTCCAAAAAGGAATCAAGGGAATTGGTCTTAGAAACGGGAAATTCCTGACAAATATCCGTCAGGAACTTGCAAAACGTGAAAACATTACGGTAGTCCAGGGAAATGTTACGCAAATCCTGGAAAAGGACAATACCGTTATCGGTGTAAACTACACACAGGAAGACGGAACGTCTGTTTCCCAATACGCCAAACTAACGATTGTTTGTGACGGGCCGATGTCCGTACTGCGTGATAAACTGAGCAAGGTAAACAAGCAGGTGACTTCCTATTTCATGGGATTGGTAATGAAAGACCTGGAATTGGAATTTCCTTCCTACGGGCATATGATCGTTACAGGTGATTTCCCGATCCTGGTTTACCCTATTCATACCAATGCTTACCGTATCCTGATTGATTATCCGGGCGGAAAAGCTCCCAAAATGGGTAAAGAATCCATTGAACGATTGAAAGAATCGGTTGTAAAAGTATTGCCGCAGGAAATGATTGCATCCTTCTTGAAGGCGTTGGAAGAAGATCAGTTAAAGGTTATGCCGAACCACGCTATGAAGAATCAGGCATTTCGCATGAAAGGTGCTGTACTTTTGGGAGACTCTTTAAATATGAGGCATCCTTTGACTGGTGGCGGAATGACTGCAACCTTTTCGGATATCCTTTGTTTGAATGAACAATTAGCGGGAATTGACTTCCGGGATGAAACCAAATTGGAAAATGCCGTTAATGCCTATTATAACAGCAGAGGAAAAAATGTGGAAACAATCAATATTTTGGCAAACGCTTTGTATAGAGTGTTCACAGATGATGAATTGAAAGAAGCATGCTTTGAATATTTACAAAAAGGAGGAGAACAGGCTACCGGCCCGCTTTCTATTCTTTCGGGGATAAACAGGAACAAGCAATTCCTGTTGAAACACTTTTTTAAAGTGGCTATGCAGCACCCGATACATTTTATTACTAAACCTGCGAAACAAATTCGCTTATATAAAAATGCCTCAAGAATTATTCGTCCGATTTTAAAGGATGAAGGGGTTTCGGCAATGATCTGATGGAAAAAATTGAACACGAATCGCTTGAAGCGGCAGACTTAAGAAAAAAGAACCATTTGGATTTGGCTTTTGCATCGCAAAGCGCCCTATCTGATGGCCGTTTTTATTACGAACCGATGTTGGCAGGACATGCGGAACAATCCGACTTACCTGTTCAGCTGGGAAATAAAACAATGCGTTACCCCGTATGGATTTCCAGTATGACGGGAGGTACTTCAGCTGCAGGGCCGATCAATAAAATGCTGGCAAAAACTGCCGGTAAATACGGTTTTGGTATGGGCTTGGGTTCTTGCCGGGTGATCCTGGAGGACGATACTTATTTCGATGATTTCAACCTGCGTCCGATCCTGGGTGATGCTTCTCCCCTGTATGCAAATGTTGGAATTGCTCAAATTGAGCGATTAATCGATAAAGGACAGACTTCCAAATTAAAAGCGCTGGTTACAAAACTCGATGCGGATGGTTTGATCGTACATGTCAATCCTTTACAGGAATGGCTGCAGCCGGAAGGAGACCTGATTCAACGCTCTCCCCTTGTAACCATTAAGCAGCTGTTAAATGAAATTGACACAAACATCATCGTGAAGGAAGTTGGCCAGGGATTTGGTCCTGAGAGCATGAAAGAGCTGCTGAAATTGCCGATCCTGGCAATCGACTTTGCTGCAAATGGCGGAACAAACTTCTCTAAATTAGAGTTGCTGCGTAACGAGCCGTTAAAAGCGCATTATGAGGACGTGATTGCTTTGGGGCACTCTGCTTCAGAAATGGTCGATTTTTTAAATACAGCAATCCGGGAACTGGGTTCTGAACGTAAATGTGACAACGTAATTATAAGCGGTGGGATCAAAAACTTTTTAGATGGTTATTACCTGACCTCCAAAGCAAACATCCCTGCTGTCTATGGTCAGGCAGCACCGTTTTTAAAACATGCAAACGAATCACAGGAGGCCCTGGATACCTTTGCAGAAATACAAATAAAAGGGTTATTAATGGCCCACAAATTTCTAAAAATAAGATAAATGGAGCTAATCGAAGGGTTCTCAAAAAAGAACAAGCAGGAGAAGTTGGAGGCGATTGCGAATTTTTTCAAATCGCCGGAAGAAACGATTAAAACGTTTAAAAGTTTTGATCACTGTGATGCTGCTGTACAAGAAGTAATCAACGAGTTTAGTGAAAATACCATCTCGAATTTTCACTTACCTTACAGCATTGCTCCTAACTTTTTGATCAATGGGAAAACGGTTGCCGTTCCAATGGTTATTGAAGAAAGTTCCGTTGTGGCCGCAGCTGCTAACAGTGCAAAGTTTTGGTATTCTTTCGGAGGATTCCACACCGAGATCGTTGATACTGAAAAAGTAGGACAGGTCCATTTCTTATGGCATGATGATATTCAAAAACTGAAAAGTCGTTTTGATGAGCTAAAACAGCTCTTATTAGACGGTTCTGAAGATATTACCGTAAATATGCGCAACCGTGGCGGCGGTATCAAGGACATCGTTCTAAAAGATCTTTCGGATAAAGAACCGGGATTAATGCAGTTATTTGTGACTTTCGAAACGAAAGATTCCATGGGTGCAAACTTTGTAAACTCCTGCCTGGAACGTTTCGCCGATATTTTTAGAAACTGGCACCAAAACCAGCCTGAATTCAAAAAAGACGGATTGGAAGTCATAATGTCCATTCTTTCCAACCTTACTCCGAATTGTGTAGTTAAGTGCTGGGTAGAAACAGATGTTAAGAACCTGGATGGAATTGTACCGGGTGTTTCCGGAAAAGAATTTGCTAAAAAATTCCATACTGCTGTAAGAATCGCACAAGTGGATCCTTACCGCGCAACAACGCATAACAAAGGTATTTACAACGGTATCGATGCGGTTGTATTGGCAACAGGAAACGATTTTAGAGCAGTTGAGGCCTGCGGACATGCTTATGCAAGTATGAACGGCGGTTATTCTTCTTTGACAAATTGCACCATTGAGAATGATATCTTCCGTTTTGAACTGACTTTACCGATTGCATTGGGAGTTGTCGGCGGACTAACAAACTTACACCCGTTGGTGAAGCTTTCTCATGAACTACTGGACTTTCCGAATGCAAGAGAGTTGATGGGAATTGCTGCTGCTGCCGGATTGGCAAACAACTTTGGCGCGGTTAAATCATTGACCACAACAGGTATTCAGCAGGGACACATGAAAATGCACCTGTTCAATATCATGAACCAATTAGAGGTTAAAAAAGAAGACCGCGATAAAATTGTAGCTCATTTTAAAGACAAAAACGTTTCTGTATCTGCAGTGCGTACATATGTTGAATCTCTTCAATTGGTATAATTGACAGTTACGGAAAATAATATAAGGACCTATAAGGCATCAGGAAAACTGATGCTTTTTGGTGAATACCTGGTTCTGAACGGAGCAGACAGCCTTGCTTTTCCTTTAAAATTCGGACAAACGCTTTCTGTTGCGAAGTCTGATTCTATTCACTGGGAAAGTCATGCAAAGCATGGACTTTGGTTTTCAGCTTCCCTGGACAGTGATTTCAACATCCTGGATACCAACAACCAGGAAGTGGCGGAAATTCTGAAGCAGTTGTTCCTGGTTATTCGTGCGGAGAAACCGGAGCTTGATTTCAATCAAAATTTTAAATCAGAAGCGAATTTCGAATTGAACTGGGGACTTGGTTCCAGTTCAACTTTGATCAGCTTGCTGAGCCAGTGGTCGGGAGTTGAAGCCAGAAAACTGCTGGATGCATCTTTTGGCGGATCAGGTTACGATGTAGCTTGTGCAACGGCAAATGGTCCGATCATCTATGCCGACGGAAAAGTAAAAAAAGAAGTGAGTATCCCCGAATCAATAACGGATAAGCTGTTATTTGTCTATCTGGGGAATAAACAAAACTCACGTGAAGAAATCAAACGCTTCAAGGACCGGAAAGTGGAACAGCACCACATAGACACTATGAATACTTTGATATCTAATGCATTACAGACGCATGATATCGAAGTTTTCGAGCAGCAATTGGACCGATCTGAAGAATTGATTTCACCAATTATAGGTACTACTAAATTAAAAGAACGTTTATTTGCAGATTATTCCTACAGCATCAAATCATTGGGTGCATGGGGAGGAGATTTTTTTATGGCAACATTCAGGGATCTCCAAACGGCAAAAAACTACTTTGAAGATAAAGGACATGATATCTTATTTACATATCAGGAATTCATAAAATAAATGGAAACAGACAAGGAATTGATGAATAACGTAAAAGTAACGTGGCGCTGCCCGTCTAATATTGCAATTGTTAAATACTGGGGGAAAAAGGGAATACAAATCCCTTGTAATTCTTCGCTAAGTTTGACTTTGTCAAATTCATTTACAGAAGTTGAAGCCCAATTATCAGACAAAACCACGGATGAAGCGGTTCAGTTATCATACTTTTTTGAAGGAGCTGTCAATGANNTTTATTGCTGAAAAAGCAATTACGATCAATTCCTCTAACAGTTTCCCGCACTCAGCCGGAATAGCCTCTTCTGCATCTGCTTTCGGCGCAATCTCTTTGGCTCTTTTAGACATCGCTTACAGCCTGGAAGGAAAAGAAAAAGACGAAGCGTTCTACCG
>DJFP01000299.1 GCA_002432565.1 Flavobacteriales bacterium UBA5869 | reverse complement strand
ATTAAACGGTTGCACCTCATCCGCAACAACCAACGTGATTGTGAATTCAGGACAAGTACCTGTAGTCACAGCTGCCGGACCTTTCTGTGAAGCTGGAACGAATGAGATTCTTTACGCAAGCATTGCCGGAGGAACATGGGCTGGTAATGGAATTGTGAATGCAGGTACGGGTGAATTCTCACCTTCGCAGGCGGGAGCTGGTTCTCACACGATCAGTTATACTGTTAGCGGAGGATGTGCCACCCCCGGAACAACAACCATTGTAGTAAATCCAATGCCTGTAGTCCAGATCTCTACGCAGCAATCCACCGGCTGTGCACCTTTTACTGCTTCTATTATTGATGAAAGCATACCATCCGGTTCTGTGATCTGGAATTTTGGTGACGGTTCTTCGAATTCAAACCAACCGGATAGTGTTACTCACACATTCAATGGTGCAGGATGCTATGATATCACTGTTACTTCTACCAGCCAGGCAGGATGTTCGACTACGACATCTTTTCCGGGTTTCATTTGTGCTTTACCGAATGCTGATGCCCAGTTTTCAGTCAATAATCCGGTTCATGGTTTGATGAATCCGGAGTTCCACACATTCAACACTTCCTCTAACGCTTCGGTTTATTCATGGGATTTTGGTGACGGAGCTACCAGCAATTTGTTCAATCCAAGCCACACTTATACCGAAGACGCCGGAAATTATGTGATTACACTTGTTGCAAACAATGCCGGGAACTGTCCGGATACAGCCAGACTTTCCGTAACGATCCAGGAAGAGCTTGTTTACTACGTTCCGAACACATTTACACCTGACGGAGATGAATTCAACAACGTATTCGCACCGGTATTTACTTCAGGGTTTGATCCGTATAATTACACCCTGACTATTTACAACCGCTGGGGAGAAACTTTATTTGAATCCAACGATACACAGTATGGTTGGGACGGAACCTATAACGGTGAACTATGCACTGCCGGAATTTATACCTGGACTGTTCGCTTCAAATCATCCGGAAATGACAAGAAAAATACGAAAACCGGACATATTCATTTATTGAGATAGAGTACATATTATAAAAAAAACAGGGACGCGAAGCTTCGCGTCCCTTCACATTTTCTGATGTAATTAACTATTTATTCGCCTGAAAATAATCCCACTTTTCCTGGGTTGTTTGTTTTGTCTTAATTTCTTTGTTCATCGTCTTCAGAACATTTTTATCCTTTTTGGAAATCGTCTGCAGCAATTCATAGTCTTTTTCTAATTCTGCAACCGCAGCAATGTATTTGTCTGCATTCTCAGGAGATTTATTAGCTTCAGCAGCCTTTACCTTCCAATCCCAAACGTCTGTCAAACCATCTGCCAATGCCCCGTAAATCGGAGTTGCTACAACAGGTGCAAGATATTGATTCACATTTTCCAATACATTTCTTTTGAAATTATATTGCAAATTTTGAACGTATCTTTCTGCATCTGCATACTCCTGATCCTTTTTCTTAGCGTTGTAATCGTCTATTTGTTTCTTGTTGTAAATAGTATTCAACTCAATAAAACCAAGAAGTTCTCCTTCGGAATACTTATTTCTGAACTGGTACATGTCGTTTGCGTCAAAATATCCTTCTTCACCCGTGATAAAACTACCATATACAGCAATTTTTCGTGAAACAGGTGTTGGACCTTCGTATTCGATCAAATCCTTTGCTAGTGTTCTGTAATCTGTTTCTTTGAACTTCTTATTGTCATACGCATAAACAGGTACTATTCCCTTTCCCGCATATTTTTTCGTGTTAAGTACCGACTCCAGTTCATGGATGTATGAAAAATTTGCCTTGTCATTACGCAAATAAGAAACGATTATCACATCATACTTATATGCTTTTTTAAATGCTGCAAGATCCAAATCAACTACGAAGTTTTGCTCAACATTACCTATCGGACTGATACGCAGATCAACTTTATCGCCCGATTTTACCGCCGTTTTAACACCGTCAGCTACATTGACTCTTGAAAATTTGAATTGTGCGCTTACTGAATTCGAAAAAATAAGAACAGCACCTATTAGTGCNNAATTTATATTCGCCGGCAGCTAATTGGTAAGCGTTTTAATCGCGGAAAAATTCAGGAATAACCAAGCTCATCAACTTTGTGAGATTACCTTTCAGACAGAAAATTTATTCACCTGATGTTGAAAGCTTTGCTCTTAAGCTTTCCAATGTTCAAATGCTTTTTTCTGAGCATTGTTCGGATTTTCAATGACACTCACGCCATATTCCAAATAGAAGCTTCGCTGAACTTCCGGTAAAGGCAATTCGAGTATTTTTCCCTGGCGTATCACTGTTAACCGTTTGTTCTGATCATCCAGGTACTGCAGCCAATTGTCGATATCACCATTTAATTTGAATTCATTCACACCGATGATCTCATCATTGATCATTAGTCCCGCCAAGTCAGCAGGTGACCCCGGATATATTGCCGCTACCAGGAAGTGTGCTCCGTGAGGCACTGCTTTAAATCCAACTCTTCCGGCAGAGTATTTCTGGTTTGGTTTATGAGTCAGTTCCAACCCGATTGACTCAAGCGCTTCAGTTAAAATGGCTTCAAACGGTCTTGTCCCATAGAAATAATCTTTAATCAGTTCTTCCGTTCCGTCACCAGCCAGTTTTTTCAATAAGCCTAAATAATCTTCTTCACTGACTCCTTTTCCATTTAGCGCGAAATTGAAATACAAGCGCTTCATCAATTCATCCAAACCATGTTTGTTTGCAGAGTATTCACGGATTTTTACATCACATACAAATGCCAGCAAACAACCCTCCGTATAAATGGAAACTTTACGGCCCGGTGCTCCGGATACATAACCATCCAGCCAGGTATCATAAGACGAATCTGCAACGGAATAATGGAAACGGCCGAAATTATCGAAATGCTTTTGAAGCTGTCCGGTGAATTCATGCAAATACTGGTTCAAAGTGAATACACCTGATTTGTAAAGCATCAAATCTCCCATGTAAGTTGTTACACCTTCACACAGATACCCCAATTTGGATAAGTTCTCTTTTTGATAATCGTAAGGGAACATTTCAATCGGCCGGATGGCTTTCACATTCCAGGTATGGTACAATTCATGGGAAGAAACACCCAACAGCTCCGTATAAAGTGCTCCAAAGACGTCGTATGTTGGTCCGAGAGCAATCACTGTTGATTTCTGGTGCTCCACTCCGTGATACGCTTTGTATGGCAGGATGTGGAACAGGAAATGGTAATGCGGAACCGGGAATTCTATGAATTTCTCAATCTGCTTATCCGTAAATGCTTTGAAATCTTTGATCAAACGCGGCCAATCTACTGCACAGTCACCCTGGAACCACAAATGGAAAATCGTTCCATGTGATTCGTATTGATTGTATTGCAAAGTTGCCGAACAAATGAACGGTGAATCGGCAAGCTCGTCAAAATCCGCTGCTCTCAAAACAGTTCCTTCTCTTTCCATCGATCCCGCAACATTCCAATCTGAAGGAATGTTGAGTATCACTTCACAAGCTTCATCTTTTTTTCCTTCCTGGTAAATAAAACAGTTCACCGGGTTGACATACAACATCTCCTTACTCAGGTATGTTGATCCTGCATTTAATTCGGAGGCATAATAACTGTACTCTANNATTTCCCAGGAAGAAAGATCAATTTTTCGAAAATCAACCGCTTTTCCTTCCGCGTTGAAAACTTTAAAACCTCTGACATTCTTAGCAAAATTGCCCAATTCGTACCGCCCTGGTCTCCATTTTGGCAAATGAATAACCGTATTCGGTGCTACATTTTCAAAAATCACTTTGAATTGAATGTATTGCTGGTTTGCTTGTTCGATAGCGATATGATACTGAGCCATGGGATGAATTTTTGCCAAAATTAGAAAATCCACAAAGAAAACCGTGTATTTGACATAATAAAGAAATCTCCTGCAAATCTGGCTGATTAAGTAGATAGACTACCGGAACAACTACATAAAATCAGCGTAATCGGCGCTATCTACGGGAGAAACAGGTTTATATCTTAGCGATAAGTATTATCTGTGTGAATTCAGAGACAGATTCGTTCACAATTCCTGAGAATTGATTAATTTCGTCCCATTACATTTTATTGAAAAAAGAAATGAATTACGATATCATAGTTATTGGGAGTGGTCCCGGCGGATATGTTGCCGCTATTCGCGCATCGCAATTAGGTTTGAAAACTGCAGTTGTAGAGCGTGATTCATTGGGTGGAATCTGTTTGAACTGGGGATGTATTCCAACAAAAGCATTATTGAAAAGTGCGAATGTGTTCGAATACATTCAACATGCGTCTGATTACGGAATTACCGTGAAGGATTCAAAAGCAGATTTCGGAGGAATGGTTGATCGTTCCAGAGGTGTTGCCAACGGAATGAGCCAGGGAATCCAATTCCTGATGAAGAAGAACAAGATTGATGTGATCAAGGGAACCGGCGTTCTGAAAGCAGGAAAAAAAGTAGCTGTTACCGGAGAAGACGGGAAAGTAACTGAATATACTGCGGATAAAGGAATCATCATTGCAACCGGAGCCCGTTCCCGCCAATTACCGAACTTACCGCAGGACGGATCTAAGATCATCGGTTACCGTGAGGCAATGAGTATGAAAACACAGCCTAAGAAAATGGTTGTTGTTGGTTCGGGAGCTATCGGTGTGGAATTTGCTTATTTCTACAATGCAATCGGAACGGAAGTTACAATCGTAGAATATTTACCGAACGTAGTTCCTATCGAAGACGAAGAAGTATCCAAGCAATTGGAAAAATCCTTCAAAAAAGCCGGGATCAACATTATGACAAACGCATCTGTTGAATCGGTAGACACTTCCGGAAAAGGATGTGTGGTTACTGTGAAAACAGCTAAAGGAGAAGAAAAGATCGAATGTGATGTAGTTCTTTCTGCAGTTGGTATCCAGGCAAATATCGAAAACATCGGATTGGAAGAATTGGGAATCGTTATTGACAAAGGAAGAATCCTTGTAAACGATTTCTACCAGACAAATATCCCTGGTTACTTCGCAATCGGAGATGTTATTCCTACAGCTGCATTGGCACACGTTGCTTCTGCGGAAGGAATTATCTGTGTGGAGAAAATTGCAGGTCACCATCCGGAGCCATTGGATTACGGAAATATCCCGGGATGTACGTACTGCTCTCCTGAAGTTGCATCTGTTGGTATAACAGAAAAAGCAGCAAAAGATGCTGGAATGGAAATCAAAGTGGGTAAATTCCCGTTCTCTGCATCCGGTAAAGCATCTGCTGCAGGCGCAAAAGACGGTTTCGTAAAATTGATCTTCGATGCGAAATACGGTGAATTGCTGGGAGCTCACATGATCGGAGCTAACGTGACTGAAATGATCGCTGAGATCGTTGCTATCCGTAAACTGGAAGTAACCGGTGAAGAATTGATCAAAACGGTTCACCCGCATCCAACCATGTCTGAAGCGGTGATGGAAGCTGCCGCAGCGGCATACGGTGAAGTGATCCATTTGTAAAAAAATAAACCAAAAACAGGTAGGGCNNGCCCTACCTGTTTTATACCTCTATCAAATTCCGTTAAAAAATATTCAGCCGAACCCTTTATTTGTTCATTCCATGAAAAAATAATACCAACTAGTGAATTCGTTCAACAGCTTCTTTTCCCTTACCAGAAAAAACAACCAAGCCGGAAAGAACTAAGTTCGTTGGTGATAAAATTGAACCTGATCTTTGAATTTTATTGAAAATGTAAAACAAAAATTCTACCTTGGTTTCTCTAAAACACACAGAACTGATTCTCTCTTCTCTCCTGATAAGTCTAACTGAAGTTATTGACTTAGTACTTTTGATTTTATAAATAACGAACACAACTAGTTACTTATGGCTTCACTCAATCCGATTGCAGGAGCTTTAGGCACTCAAAGAGCCGCGCATTTGCTGCGTCGTGCTACTATGGGACCAAGACTGCAAGATATTACCAGTTTTGCAGGGATGACGGCACAAGCTGCTGTCAACGCGCTTATCCAAACTCAGCCTGCCCCTCCCTTTCCCGTTGATCCTTCAAGTGGAACTGACTGGATTTTCCCCAATACGGTAAGTCCAACCAGTACAAACCTGGCAGATTATACCCGCAGCTGGTGGATGGAAAACATGCGGGCCGGCGGGGCAAATCTCACCGAACGAATGATCTGGTTCTACCACACGCATTTCCCGATGATCATGACCCGGATTGAAAATAATCCACAGTTTGCGATTGATTACCTGCGTTTACTGCGCTACTATGCTTTGGGAAATTACAAAGACCTCACAAAAGCGCTTGTCATCGATAACGCCATGCTCCTTCACCTGGATGGAAACCTGAATATCAAAGGTGTTCCGCAGGAAAATTTCGCACGTGAGTTCCTGGAGCTTTATACCGTAGGCAAAGGTGAAGAATTAAGCCTGGGAAATTATACCAACTTTACCGAGCAGGATGTGCAGGCACTTACCAAAGCATTGACAGGATGGGGAATTGATCCTTCTTTTCAAACCATCGACCCGGTGACGAATATTCCAACCGGAAAAGTAAAGGGTTCGGCAACGACTTCCTCCCAGCACGATGTTACATCCAAGCAGTTCTCAAGTGCCTTCAACAACCAGGTTATCCAAACAGGAAGTGTTACCGGAACGAATGCAGCAGTAGCTGCAGTTTATACCGAATTAGACGATATCGTTAATATGGTTTTCAATTCTCCGCATACCGCAAAGCACATTTGCAGGAGGATTTACCGGGAATTCGTTTACTACGATATAACAGCAGAAATCGAAACGGATATTATTGAACCACTGGCAGCAACTTTGGTCAGCAATAACTATACTATTACCTCCGTACTGGAAGTACTATTCCAAAGCGAACATTTTTACGACCTGGATACGCCGATCACGGAAGACAACAATATCGGTGCGATTATTAAATCACCGATGGATCTGATTATCGGAACGATGCGGTTGTTCAATTTAACGGTCCCGGACAAAACAACCCAATTGACAGCACACTATGAAATGTATGGTCAGCTTATCGGACAATTGGACCTCCAGGGACTTCAGTTCTTTGAACCTTACGACGTTGCAGGCTACGAACCATATTACCAATTTCCGGGTTACCACCGGTTTTGGATTTCTTCCAATTACTTGGCAAACCGGTATAAATTTTCGGAACTGCTGATCAGTGGCTTTAACGGAATGAGCGGAAATCTGCTGAAATTAGATGTGGTAGCATTTGTAGACACCTACTGTTCAAATCCGGGAGATGCAACGATCCTGGTACAGGAATTGACGGATTGGCTCTTCCCGATCACGCTGGATACTGTACGTTTCAACTATTTCAGGGATGATGTATTGCTGGATCAGCTTCCGGCCGCAAACTGGACAGCCGAATGGAATAATTATGTGAATACGAGCAGCGATGTCAACGTGCGTTTGCAGTTGGAATCCCTTTTCATGGCAATGATGCAGACACCGGAATACCAATTATTTTAAAAACTACGCCCTATGGATAGAAGAGACTTCGTACGCATTTCATCTCTGCTGGGAACAGGAATGCTCTTAAAATTTAATGGTATTGCATTGAATTTAGTCCAGCCGGACGGTATTTTGGAAAGCATGGCTAAATCCAGTTTGAACGACAAAATCCTGGTGCTGATCCAAATGCACGGTGGAAATGACGGGTTGAACATGGTCATTCCGATCAACCAATACGGCAACTATTACAATTTGAGACCGAATATTGCCATTCCTCAAAGCGGAACACGTCATTACATCACTCTGGA
>DJFP01000087.1 GCA_002432565.1 Flavobacteriales bacterium UBA5869 | reverse complement strand
GATTAATCGCGCCCCTACTGTTTTTGTGCGATGCATAATTCGTAATTTTACCTCATGGATCAATCACAAAAAATAAAGGAGTTTGTAGATCAGGCTCAATCAATTGTTATCACATCCCACAAATCACCGGACGGAGATTCGATCGGAAGTTCATTGGGATTATACCACATTTTGAAGCTCTGGGGAAAGCAAGTACAGGTTGTTCATCCGGATCCCGCTCCCGAATTCTTGCACTGGGTACCGGGACAGGAAAAAATTGTGGATTTTGAAACAAAGGCAGAACAAGCTATATCAATCATTCAAACCGCAGATTTGATCTTTTGCCTCGATTACAACGAACCTTCCCGTGTGGGAGATGTGATGCAGGAATACCTGGTTGCTTCAAATGCCGGCAAAGTAATGATTGACCATCATCTGCATCCGGCCGATTTTTGCCAGGCGGTTATCTCGGAAACTTCCGCTTGCTCCACTTGTGAACTGATTTATAAATGGATCGAAGATATTGACCGTTTGGAGGATTTGGATGAAACTTCCGGAACGTGTATCTATCTGGGGATGATGACAGATACGGGATCTTTCCGTTTTCCTTCCGTAAGCGCATACACTCATGAGATTGCAGCAGATTTGATCCGCAGGGGAGTAAAACACTATTTGGTACATGAAGCTGTTTATGATACCAACACTGTTGACCGCATTAAATTAAGAGGGTATGCATTATCTGAAAAACTGGTTTGCCTGAACGACATCCAGGTAGCTTATGCATCGCTTTCTGCCGAAGAACTGAAAAAATACAATTATCAAAAAGGAGACACAGAAGGCTTGGTAAACCAGATTTTAGGTATACAGGGAATCAAAATGGCAGTATTGTTCGTGGAAAAAGATGGTAAAGTGAAAATTTCTTTCCGTGCAAAAGGAGATTATTTTGTAAATGAATTGGCTAAAACTCATTTTGACGGCGGGGGTCATGCATATGCTTCCGGGGGAGTTTCAACTGAAAACCTGGAAAAAACTGTCGGAAAATTTGTAACATTTGTAAAAGATTTCATTCCTAAAGCATGATTAAAAAAGAATTTCTCTTCTGTCTTTTGATTTTTTGTTCTTGTGGGGAAGAAGAACAGCAGCCGAAACCTGTTCAATGGGACATTCATAAATCGACCGAGATGAACAAGGAACTAGCGGTTGAAGAAAGTATTAATATCGATCTTTATTTTGCTCAGCACGAAAACTGGGACGTGAAACAAACCGGAACCGGACTGCGTTATGTCATTTTGAAAAAGACAGACGGAGCGATACCCAAACCGGGAATGGATGCAAAAACACAATACACTATAAGCCTGCTTGACGGAACAGAGGTATACAAAACAGATCCGGATGAACTTGATATTTTCCGGGTTGATAAAAGCGAAATGGAATCAGGCATCCATGAAGGAATCAAATTAATGCGTGTAGGCGAAAAAGCCAAACTTGTTTTTCCCAGCCACCTTGCGCATGGATTGGTGGGGGATTTGGATAAGATTCCGCCATTGTCGCCTTTAGTTGTTGATATCGAATTAATTGAAATAGAATGAAAAACCTGAAATACTTAGCGCTTGGTCTTTTAATAACTGCCTGCACGAATGGAGTGGAAAAAGTGGACAACACCCAGGCTCCGGATACGCGTAATCCCGGAAACCAATTGTCAGAAGCCGAAAAACTGATCGAGCCTAAAAAGCAGATTGTCGATAAGAAATCCTTTCCGAACGGAATCCGGATTCAATGGTTTGAGAAGACGGATGGTGCGCCAATCAAGGAAGGCTCTGTCTATGAAATTAATTTCAAGACCAAGCTCCAGAATGGGGAAGTGGTGGATGGAAATTACAAATTACAGCGGGATATGCTGCCATTTCTGGCCGGTTACGGAATGCAGACTCAGGGATTTGATCTGGCAATGAAAGAATTGCACGAAGGTGATTTCGTGGAGATATTTATTCCGGGTAAATTAGCTCGCGGTAAGAAAGGAATTCCCGGAATCATTCCTCCCAATGCGCCGAATATTGTGATGCTTCGAATTGGTAAAGAAATAAAACCGACCAAGGTGGTGAATGGAGTGAAAGTCTGGAAACTGGAAGAAAATCCGGAAATGACCGATGCCAAAATCGGGGAGAACTCCAACGTAGCAATCCATTATTTTGTGGGTACGAAATCCAATCCACGTTACGATAACTCCTATCAGCGCAATACGCCGTTCGCATTCGGGATGAAAGATTACTCATTGATTCCGGGATTGAGAAAAGCAATGATGGATATGAAGATGTATGATAAATTATACATACTTGTCCCTGCAAAAGAAGCTTATGGATCAAGAGGTTATGTGGACCTGGTAAAACCGAATGAAGATTTATTCTACGATATTATTGTCATGGATGTGGATGGAAAATCCGTTCAACAAAATGAAAATTAAAGCCCTGTAAGTGTGCGATTAATCACACACCTACAGGTTGATCAAAATGCAATTTTCAATGATCAAATTGGAGTTATGAACTTGTAAATGTTCGAATTAACGTTTTTTTACAAGTGAAAAGTGTCTTTTTTTTGTTAGTTTTGCGACACCCAGAAAAA
>DJFP01000069.1 GCA_002432565.1 Flavobacteriales bacterium UBA5869 | reverse complement strand
TTCCGTTTTGAATGGTTCTCAGGGCCAGGTTTTTGTATTGACGGGTTTTGATGGCATTTACGTTCATGTAATCTTCTGAGAAAACAACTTCCTGTGTTGAAACGGTATCACCCATCAGGTTCATTTCGAATACGTTGAGCGTTCGGATTTTCGGATAGAAATAAACTGCTTTTGCAACCGTGGAATCAACTTTGAACAATTCTTCGATCAGCAGGATCTTTTCAGGCATTGCATCCTTTTTAATTTCTTTGTCTTCCGAGTAAATGATCGTCGGATTGCCGTAGTTGCGGTCGTAATCTTTGTTGTCGATAGTCATTATATCCGGTTTCAGGCTGGATGGGTTATTCAGGATATTTCCTTTCGAATCATGCCATGTTTCATAGTACTTCACTCCGTTGTAATCGTAGAAGCGCTGCACATATTGATTGGAATCGGCAATGAAAATCACTTCGTTTGCAATAGTGCCGTTGTCCCAGTAAACCGGTTCTTCTTTCAGCAGTTTTCCGTCCTTTACTTCAAATCGGTATTGCAGTTGTCCGTTTTCATAGTAATGTTCTACAATTCCTTCGTAGGCATATAAATAACCCATGGAATCGATCAGGTCATTGAGTGTGTAGCGTTTTTTGTTGACAAATTCATAGAATTCGTTTGGATTATAGTCCTGATCAAATTCCAATTCCGGGGCATAGTCGTAATATTCATCTTCGTAAGCTTCTTCGCCTTCGTAACTGGTAAGTTCTTCTTCCGGCAATTCCAGGTTTTCCTGTTCTTTTTCATGAATGCTCAGGAAACTGATAAAATCAGGAAACTCGGTTTCATATCCGGGATCATAATCGTCAAATGTCGGTGATGCCTGGGAACTGTTTACCAGGACTAACGAGTCTGCCCGGTTATAGCCCATAAATTCATAAGGTATAATACTGTGCCGAATAATCGGTGATTTTCCTCTTTGCTTATCACTTCGAAGCGTATAGCGATCAATCAGGATTTTGTCCTTTCCCCGGGTAATGATTAATTTTCCTTTTTTGTCAAAGCTTACCGTTGTTTTGTAGGTGTAAACTTCCCACGATCCGGAGGCCTGATCAGCCAGGAAATTGCCCGAAGTCATTAATTCCTGGTTTCGGTGCATGGTATAAGGACCGTTTTTCAATCCGTCCAGGAAGGTGATGGTTGTTTTTGTGGTATCGTAAACCAATTTTTGAAAACGGCTTTCTAAGGATTCCTTCGGGTTATAGGTATAAGTCTCATCCATTTTTTGAGTATACTCAAACCATTTCCAGGTTCCGGTTTTTTCGCTATTCAGGTAATTACCGGTTTTCACCACTTTCCCATCGGGAGTAAACCAGGTGCTTTTTCCTTCAATCAGATTGTTTTTTATGGAAAAATAAGCCGCAACGATATCGTTTTTGTAGCGTAGAACTCGTTTCGAAATGTAGGGTATATCGCGGTAGAACATCACATAATCGCCATCCGGCAGACTGACAAGCGAGGGCGTCGGATCAATGGTGATACTGAAGTCTGTTGAAACCATAAAATACGGATACTTCTCGAGGATTTCTTCGAACTCCTTGATATACTTTTTATAGGATTTCGGGAATTTGATCGCCTTTTTTTTCTCCGGTTCAGTAATAGGTTCTTCGGTAACCGAAATTATTTTTTCATTACGGTCATCTCTTTGCATGACTTCTTTCCTGTCAGCGAAGTTCAGATAATAATCCTGTATTCCGACAACTGCCTGCTGATGCGGATAGACATAATAGCTTTTACCTTCGATAGTTACCTTGTCTGTTTGCGAATGAACGAACAGGGAAGAAAGAGAAAGAATGATCATCGAAATGAAATTCCTTTCTAAGGCGTTGTTGATCATGGAATTGATGAATTAATTTTATGCGAAATTACAGGAATTTATGGATAGTAAGTATATGTAAATAATTCGTGTGTTTGGTAATTATTTACTCCTTCTGCATGTTCTTTTTGATGAATAATTTTTGTAGGCAATCGTTTATTGTCATAATAAATCAGCGATCTCACGGAAGTTACAAATGTTTCATCGATAAATGTTGAATCGATGTAACCGTTGAAATGGCCTTTTTGATAATTGAAACAACGTTTTCGAAAGAACGGATAATCTTCGCTGGTAATCATTTTGGGGAAGTTCGATTGGTAATACTTGTAGTTTGAGATCGAAGTTTCCTTGACTTTATTTCTCACTTTGTAGCGTTTGATCGGTTTGTCCGGGTGTCCGAGAATGACCCAGTCATTTGGGAGCGGACTTGCAAGCGAATCCACGGAAAGCGGTCCAAAGAACTTTTTATTCAGTACAAAGTGGAGCAGATCCAGGTCATTGGATGCCACAAAAGAAGCATAATCGGAAGAAAGCTTGTTGGGATCATAGGTGAAGGTATTGTTCTCAACACCATAAAGATTGTCCTTTTGTACGACTTCACAGTAATTCAACGGACCGGAATTACTGAATCGGAACGATTGATTTGAAATGACAATTCCCTCGGAAAAATCGGTGATTTGAAGCTGAACCAGCCTTCCGGATTGATTGAAAGTGTAGATGAGTGTCCGTTTTGGGAAGGTCTCATCTTCGGACTCCGGATTGTAAACACTCGTATCGGAAATAACTCCTTTGAAAGACGTGACCGTCAACTGCTGGATTTTATGTTGAGCAATAAGGCTGTCATTGAACCAGAACGGGAAATTGATCAGGGATGAAATTTCTTCCTGGAAATACAGCGGGTGAATTAAATCAGCAACAATTGCTGTCTTCCGGATGTGAACTTTCTTTTTTTGCGTGCAGTCAGAAAGTGAAAATCCGGTTAAAATCAACAGGTAAACAAGGGCTCGTTTCATCCAATTAAAAGTAATCTTTTTTTCAATGAAACAACTATTCGAAGAAAGAAGTTTTTAGGATTAACCGCAAAGAAAAAATACAGCTTTTCATGTTGATGGAGATCGAGTAAATAATTCCAAAGAGAAACGGTTTAGGGATGTTTGTGTATTAGATTTGGTAGGGGAAATACCAAACCGGTATTCCCCACTTCCACCAAAAATGTTAGATTATTGTTTCATCATTTTCTTCGTTGCTACCACTTGTCCGTCAGCAACCAACGTATACGTGTAGACACCGGTACTTAGATCGGACCCGAAAACAGTCACACTTCCAAGACCTCTATCAGTTACTTCAACAGAGTTCATAAAGCGACCGTTGCCATCATAAAAATGGATCTGTGCTTTCTGAACCGTTTCAGGAATGGAGAAATTAATCGTTGTCTGCTCTGCAAACGGATTCGGAACGTTTTGATCCAGTACAATTGCACTGCGGTTGCTCAAAGTTACGTTCAGATTTTTACGAACCTCTTCCTGGGTCTCAGGTGTATTTGCCTGAATAGCACTTTGGCTCAATTGACACAAGTATGGCAAGATTCCGGATAAACAGTTTTCCAACTGGCTCAAACGGTTGTTCAGATCCTCAATTTTCGCATCCTGATTTGCTACTATTTGCTCTAGACTATCT
>DJFP01000034.1:11379-24710 GCA_002432565.1 Flavobacteriales bacterium UBA5869 | reverse complement strand
ATATCTCCCAATGAAATTTCAAATTGCTGAACGTTTTCGGTTTTTCTGTCGATCATGTAGAAGTCGAGTTTATCCGATTCATTCTTTCCGCCTCTCGTTTTACAGGTAAAAGCGATGGAGTTTTCAGAGATAATGTAGTTTCCGAAGCTTGTTTTTTCATAGTCGCCTTCTACCTCGAATTCTGTTTTCATAGTAGATTCCAATTCGTTGTTAACAACAAACAGAGTAGCTTTTGATTTTTCCGGACCGGAAGAGGATTGTACGATCAACGCAAACTCCTGGTTGTTTTTAGGATCAAACAAAGAAACAACGCTGTTTTTCTGTTTCCCTTGTTCGGGAAAAGAACCTACTTCAAGCGTATTGCCTTGTGTCAGATCGTCTTTATCGTATTCGATCAGGTAAATGCTTCGTGTTCCTGCTTTTTTGTCAAGAGTACTGACAGTTTGGATCAGGCGGTTGTCGATCATTTTCATATCGAGCGGTGCACGGTACATTCCCAATTTGTAAATAGGTGTTTTCATCGGCACTTTTTTGGAAAGTACCAGGTTCATTTTCGAATCAAATTTATTGATGATGTATTTGAAGCCAATCGGGATCATCATAAAATTGACACCTTTTACACTGAGGGAGTAAGTGTGAGTCCCATCAGAACCCAAAGTTTGAAAACCGAAGCCCTTTCCTTTTACTTCTGCGGAAAGTTCAAATTTTGCATCATAAACGGTTTTTTTGGTTTGTCCGAAGATGTGGAATGGAGTTGAAAAAAGGAAAATCAGTAGAAAAAGAGCTGTTCTTTTCATTTAGATGGATATTTAAATTTCGCGACAAAATTAGTGGTTTTATATCATTAATTAATCGGAATAGCCCTATAAATCTCAGTTAGAGGAAAAGAGTCTGAAAGTCAGCTGGTTGAGCAAACATAAAATAAAACATGTTGAAATTGAGTTACGTTGAGTAATTATCAATGATTTAATTATGGATTATCAAGTTTGAACTGGCTTGATAATTCATAATTGATAATTAAAAGATTAATCCAGCTTTCCCGCCAAGGTAAATCCAACACGTTTTGCAAACTGCTTGTTTCCGCCGTCTGCTGCAAAAGCTTCAATGACAGCGATGTAGATTCCTATCGGAGCTTTCTGGTTGTTCGACATCACTCCGTCCCAGGTAAAACTTCCCTGTTGTGGTAATAATTCGTTTGAAAATAATGTATGTACCTCACGACCTTGGTTATCGAAGATTTTGAGTGTAACAATCATTCCGACTTCAAAATTGTATTGGAACAATAGGACATCCTGGAAACCGTCATTGTCGGGTGAAAAGATCGGTTCTGTGGTCCCAAAAGTGGAGGAAATGCTTCCGGTCAGGTATTGGGAATTGATTTTCCCGGGAGTTCCGAAACCAATTGTTTCTGCCGCTGTATGCCAATTGGAAGCACTCGATGAAACGCCATCCGGATTGATTCGTTCCAGGGTTTTATTTTCGGTATCATCAATGAGTGACAAATGCCAGTCTTCCGTGTAGCTCACTTTGTCTAATACGATCGAATTGTACAGGATTTGAATGGTTGAAGAATCATTATTCAGCCCCGGGAGTGGGGTTGCGTAAAAACGTCCGGGAACTGCCTGCGGGAAAGTGTTCTTTTGGTAATTGCTGTCCGGGGTCAGTACCACATAAGTTCCCGGATCCAGGAAAAAATTCTGCGTAAGCTGTACGGTGTCTCCATCCAAATTTGTGACCGACAAACCGTTTAGATTAATGACTTTCGAAGATCGGTTGTAGATTTCCACGAAATCAGACCCACCGGTTGCCGGATCAAACAGGATTTCATTAATAACCAGGTCTCCGGCTTGCGGAACATCTGCCAATGCGAAATTTCCAGTAAGTGTGGCTGCATTCAACCAGCAATCGCTGACAGTTCCGTAGGAAAAACTGTAATGCTGGCTAAGTGCCAGGTTTTCATTGAATATAAAGATTGCCTGGCTGCTGAAAGTGGATGCAACGGAAATAGACTGCACGGTCAGATTTGGATTGGAAGTGAACGAAGCGTTTACCAGGCTCACGGAATCCATTCCCTCCGAAAAATGAATTTCCAGGTAATTCGGGGTAAGAGCGACCAAACTCGTGATGTATGGAGCCTGGGTATCCGGAGTTGTGTTATAAACAGAATTTTGAGTTCCCGGAGTTCCGCCGTTCGGATGGTTGGAAGCTATCCAATTTGAAGCATCGGAGCAAGGATCATCCGGATTGATTAACTCCAAAGTATATCCTCCCGACTTTTTTATAGGGTCCTGGTACCAGTCATCCGTGTAAGTTATTTTGTCGATGATCATTCCCGCATTATCCTTCAAAACAACATCATCGCTTGAATTATTATAACTGGGAAAACTGCTTACAGTGTATGAACCCGGAAATTCCGGTGTACTAGCAGAAGCGCAAAGAATTTTGTATTGGCCCGGATTGATGAATCCCGATAGAATGGTCCCGTCACCGCTTTGATCGCCCAGCTTCCAGTTTGACAGGTCAATGTATTTGCTGCTTTTGTTGTAAATCTCAATGAATTCCAGTTCGGGAAGTCCGATAACCGGAGATGGGTCGACCATGATCTCGGAAATGATGATATCTCCTTTCGCAGCAGTTTCACCGATCAAATAGCTGAAGTTTCCGGTCAAATTAGTCGCCGTATTTCCAAAAGCATCTTCCATACTTGAAACCGTGACTGTGTAGTTTTGTCCGTTGGTAAGCGGGGAAGCTAGGTTTAAGTGAAGCAAAGCCGCATTTGTACCGTCTACAGAAACAGCACCAACAACTACCGATGGATTCAGCGTATAATTGCTTGTGAGTAACAGATTTGCTCCACCAACCGGTTCACTGAACAGAAGGTCCAACTGCGAATTGGTAATCGCCGTTGCACTTACAAGGGTTGGCGGCTGCACATCTACAATTTCATCACCTACGTAGACATCGTCGTAATAGAATTTGTTTGAATTGGAGGCTGTATAGGTCTGGAAAACCCCAAAGTGTGTTCCTATCAGATTTGCTGCATCGGTTCCGGTGTATGGACTTCCGAAGGCCGTCCCGCCGCTGGGATCTACATACAACTTCCAGAGTCCGGCATTATCTCTGATAACTTTTACCCGCACAGCAAAAGAGGCAGCAATTTGTCCGTCGGGTGAGGCACAAATTTGTATAGAAACACCGGAAACAATTTTGAATAATCGAACTGCATCTATAGAACCTGCTTCACCGAACTGAAGGTAAAATCCATCCGGATTGGTACTTAAATCGGCAGAGGTGGAAGTCAAATAAACCCGGCCGAAATTACCGGAACTGGGTGCAAAGGTTTGTCTGACCAGGATTTCCCATTGCTTGTTATCCAAAGAAGATAAATTGTGCGGGGTCGACAAATAAGAAGTTGCTGCAACGGTGTTGTTCAATTGCAGTTCTTGTGCTGCGTTTACAGTGTAGACTGCATTTGTACCATTCCACACCGGATTCGTGGTAAAATCGCCGTCGGAAAAATTGTCTGTGACCTGGTTCCAGGCCAAAAGAGGAGAAAGTAGCGTAAGAAGAATGAAAAGTGCCTTCATATCAATTAAGTCGGATTAAATATACAAAAGTCCGTTTTGATTGACCTATTTTTCATAAACTATTTATCTTTGAGCATCAAACTAACTTAGAATGAAAAAAGCACTTTTAATTGTTTCCGCCTTATTTTTAATTCACAATTCCTTTGCACAGAAATTGGACGAGATCACCTGGTTCGGGATTGATTTTTCCCAAGCTAAAATGGTTGGGTCTGCTGGTTTTACGGAGCCAGCTAAAATTCAAAGTTATTATTTGAATGTTTGGAACAGCGTATTGATTACGGAATCTGACAAATACGATCTGGCGAAGTATTATGGTGCGGCAAAGGTGAAAGTATCACTCGATATCGTTAAAAAGGCAAATGATGAAGTAAATGCCGATGAACTTGTAACGGACAACACTTATAGTTTATCGGGGTCAGATGCTCAAAAAGAGATAGAGAAATACGTCGGACAGGGAAATGGAACCGGATTGGTCTATATTGTGGAGTATTTCAGTAAGAGCGAAGAGCTTGCATCCGTTTACGTCATTCAGTTTGATATTTCTTCGGGCGCTATTTCCAAAATGAATAAACTAACCGGTAAACCCAATGGGTTTGGTTTTAGAAATTACTGGCTCGGAGCTATAGAAAAGGTTATGAAAAAACGGTTGAAGTAATGTTGCTTTAACAGTTGAATAGATTTTGGAAAATTCGAAGATGGTGATATGGCAATGTTAGATTATCGCGAAATCGGAATATCGCTATATATAGATATTCCGATTTTGCTAAATAGTTACATTCAGTTCAGTTTTCGCTCCGGAATCTGCTGATTGATCAGCTTCTGGATTGCTTTCAAAGACCCTTTTTCCTCGCTTGAACACATGGTATAAGCTACACCGCTTGACCCGGCACGACCGGTTCGTCCTATTCGGTGCACGTATGTTTCCGCTACTTCAGGAATCTCAAAATTGATCACGTATTCCAATTGATCGATGTCGATACCACGTGAGGCAATATCCGTTGCAACCAGGAAGTTCACCGTTCTGTTCTTAAAACCTGCCAAAGCTCTTTCACGTGCATTTTGGGATTTGTCTCCGTGAATGGCTTCGGCTTTATGACCGGATTTCGTCAATTCTCTTGCTACGCGGTCTGCACCGTGCTTGGTCCGTGTGAAAACAATTGCATGTGAAATATTCTCACTTTTGATCAATTGCTTCAGGAAAGCACGTTTTTCGGCTTTTTCTACGTAATAAACAAACTGCTCAACGATTTCCGCTGTTGAAGAAACCGGAGTTACGCGCACATTTACCGGATCGAACAGGATGGTTCCTGCCAACTCCATAATTGTTGGAGAAATGGTTGCAGAGAAAAAAATATTTTGTTTGTTCTTCGGCAAACGCGGGAGGATCTTTTTAATGTCGTGAATGAATCCCATATCGAGCATACGATCTGCCTCATCCAGTACAAAATGGGTGATCTTGGACAAGTGAATATGCCCCTGGTTCATTAAATCCAGTAAACGGCCCGGAGTGGCTACCAAAATGTCTACGCCGGCATTTAGCTGATTGACTTGTTTATTTTGGTTTACACCACCAAAAATGACCATGGAGCGAAGTTTGGAATGTTTTCCGTAGGCTTTAAAACTATCGTTGATTTGGTTAGCCAATTCTCTGGTTGGCGCCAAAACCAGGCAGCGGATGGGACGTTTCCCTTTAATCGGTCCGTCCGGTTCCAAATGCTGTAAAATGGGTAATGCAAAAGCAGCCGTTTTCCCGGTTCCTGTTTGCGCGCAGCCGAATAAGTCTTTTCCTTCTAATAAGCTTGGAATCGATTGTTCCTGGATAGGTGTTGGAGTAGTGTAGTCTAATTCTTTTAATGCATCCAATAAATGCGGATACAAGTTTAATTCATCAAATTGCATGAAATGTTTTGTAAAATGCTCCGAAATGACTGTCACATGTGGTGAACTTTTCCTCACTTCAAATCGGTGGAAATGGTATTTCCGGTACAAAGATACAATATTGAAGTGGAAATAGTTCAAAAGTTCAATTGTTCAAAAAGTTGGAAGTTCAATTTTGAGTGAATGATTTTTTTGAACCCATTGATCTCTTTGAACCTTTTGAACTTTTTAGTATTACTTTTGTATAAAATTTTTTTGGTTATGAGAGTAGCAGTTGTCGGAGCGACAGGAATGGTTGGGAATGTGATGATGGAAGTGTTAAAAGAACGTTCATTTCCTATTACGGAATTAATACCTGTAGCTTCAGAGAAATCGGTTGGTAAGATGATCGAATTCGGAGGATTGGAATTTCCGGTTGTGGATTTGGCAACGGCTGTGACTATGAAACCCGATGTAGCTATTTTCTCAGCAGGCGGTGAAACTTCTTTGGAGTGGGCGCCTAAGTTCGAAGCTGTTGGTACAACAGTGATTGATAACAGCTCGGCATGGAGAATGCATCCGGACAAAAAATTGATTGTTCCAGAAATTAACGGAGATCTTTTGACAGCATCTGATAAGATCATTGCCAACCCGAACTGCAGCACGATCCAGTTGTTGATGGCATTGGCACCTTTGCACAAAGCTTACGGGGTGAAACGTGTGGTCGTTTCCACTTATCAGTCCATTACAGGAACAGGTGTAAAAGCGGTACAGCAATTGGAGAATGAACGTGCCGGAATTTCAGGTGAGATGGCGTACAACTATCCGATCGATAAAAACTGTATTCCTCATTGTGATTCCTTCCTGGATAATGGCTATACCAAAGAGGAAATGAAATTGACCAACGAGACCAAGAAAATATTGGACCCTGCTATTTCTGTAACAGCAACTGCCGTTCGTGTTCCTGTTGTTGGCGGACATTCGGAAGCGGTGAACGTAGAGTTCGAAAAAGAATTCGATTTGGCAGATGTTCGAAAACTGCTTCACGAAACTCCCGGAATCACTTTGAAAGATGACCCTACGACGAATACTTACCCGATGCCTCGTTTTGCCGAAGCCAAAGATGATGTTTTCGTAGGGCGTATCCGAAGAGATGAAAGCCAGGAAAAGACCCTGAACATGTGGGTAGTAGCCGACAACCTGAGAAAAGGAGCGGCAACAAATGCTGTTCAGATCGCGGAACTGCTTATCAAGAAAGGGATTTTAGTTCCTATGACCGCCGGGACGCACAATTAATCGCGATCAAAACCGTTATAACTGGTATGCATAGCAGAATTCTGATTGGTTTACTTTGTAGTTTAACTTCTTTGTCGTGGGGTCAGAGGGCGCATAAGCATAATGCTTTGTCGCGTTCTGAAATTGGCTTTATGGTCGGCGGAAGTTACTATATTGGAGATCTGAACCAAAAGCATTTTAACCATACAAATCCTGCGGGTCAGTTATTATACCGTTACAATATCAATGCCCGTATGGCATACCGCGCAAATTTCACCTATGGAAAAATAGAAGGGTATGACAGCGAACAAAGCGGTGATTTTTATAAAAACAGGAATCTTTCCTTTCAATCGGACCTGTTTGAGTTCGGATCCGGAATAGAAGTGACTTACTTCCCTTTTGAGATTGGGAACAGAAGATATAGAGGAACGGCTTATTTATTGGCAGAATTGTCGCTGACGCGTATTAATCCAATGACAAATTACAACGGGGAGATGGTGGAATTGCAGCCTCTTGGAACTGAAGGTCAGGGAACTGATCTGGCAGATAGAAGTAAGTATTCGCGTGTACAAATGGGGATTCCGATCGCAATTGGTGCGCGTGTTTCCATCAGTGAAAACATCGGTTTGAATATTGAGTACGGAATTCGCCTGTTATTTACGGATTACCTGGATGATGTCGGCGGATACAGATATGCTGATCCGTTGCTCCTGGCTGCTCAAAACGGCCCTACAGCTGCTGCGTTAAGCAATAGAAGTCTGGACGGGAATCGTTTCGGACAAAGAGGAAACCGAGCCAGCAGGGACTGGTACACATTCTTCGGGATCGGTTTAATGATCCGCATGGGAGGAAAGAAAAGTTGTCCGCAGCCTAAGTAGAAAACTCCAAATCCCTTAATTAGGAATTCGGCATTCGTAATTAGGGATTATCAATGTGGATAATAAGGAGAAATCATAATATAAACTACCACACCACTCGCTGCTACATAAAACCACAAAGGCCAGGTAATTTTCGTCCACTTGCGGTGCTTGTCGTATTTTCCTTCCCAGGCGTATAAATACGAGAAAAGAACCATCGGGATTACCGCTATACTCAAGATAATGTGTGTAATCAGGATGAAGAAATAAGCGATTTTAGCTCCGGAAGAGATTGTTGTAAGTTCATAAGGATCTAATTCCCCATTCCCGTTCAAATCGCCGTAAAGCGTCGGATCTGAAGTCATGTGATAAGCAACGTAAAGCAATAGGAACAAAACTGAAAGTGCCATACAAACTTTAATAATCCCTTCATGCAGGCTGATTTTCTTTTGTTTGATAGCTACCAGCGCCACCACTAAAAGTACAGCTGTTAATCCGTTAATACAGGCATAAATGGAAGGTAAAAAGTGCCAGTCATAACCCTCGATCTTCACTTTGAATAAAGCGGCGACAACAGCAGGAATAATAATTGAAAGAACGATGATTAGTTTTCGGATCCCGGTTTTAGTGCTTTGAGTTGATTCCATATTCAATTTCTAATAATTTGCGTAAATCTTTGTTCAGTTGGTCGACGTCTTCTGTTTGTGTTCCACGGTAAACGCCTCTTACATATCCTTCTCTGTCAACCAGGACTAACCCGTCGCTGTGTGCAAAACCTCCTGCTGCCATCGGGTCTTTATCTGCATGGACCATAAAATGCATCACGCCCAGGCGGTGTGTTTTCGACTCGTCTCCCGTAAAGAACTGCCAGTTTTTGGTTTGGATTCCATTATTCTTAATGTAAGCTCGCAGTACATGCGGTTGATCTGTTTTAGGATCAATACTGAACGACATGAACTGAACTTCTGATGCCAGATCTTTTGTGAGAACGTTCAAGCGTTTCATTTGAGAGATCATTGGGGGACAAATACTCGGACAGCTTGTGAAGAAGAAATTAGCGACCCATACTTTCCCTTTCATGGATTTCGAGGTGATCATTGCAGAATCCTGATTCAGGTAAGAAAAAGCGGGGATTTTCGGATAAACCGTATCTGCTGATTGAACTCCGTCCGTTTCAGAAAAAACAATGTCGTAATTCCCAAAGTAAGGAAGTGCTTTTGGTTTCTTTTCCGGTTCTGTTTTGCAGCTTGTAACCAGAATCAGAATCAACGCGACTTGTAAGATCTGTTTCATTTTTCTAATAATTAACTCTCTGATAACTGCTCTTATCTAACGCAGCAGTTATCAAATCACGACTTTTTATGCTTCTGCTTGTACGATTTGATATCGTATTCTTTTTCCAGAAGCGCCAAATGATCGCGCATAGTGCGGATTGTACCTTCGGTTTTTCCGGGGAGAACCATACGTAAATGATTGCTTTTATCCGAAAGAAGCATCAATTCCTGGAACCCGAATCCTCCAAAGTACTTTTTGTCCTCCTGGAGCAAAGTCTGTCCGTTGTGTTTAATATTGTAAAGTGATTTTGCATCACCCGAAACAACTACCCAGATAGAAGGATCGAAACCTTCAACACGGTCATTCAGCATAAACTCTACTTCCTTGATCCGCTTGTCAGGATTTCCTGCTCCATCCGTTAAAACAGAAACCAGTTTCACATGCCCTAGTTTCTTCTTATTCTCACGAAGACTTTGATAGATCAGCTGATCCAGGTGCCAGATTGTGACACCGCAGGAATCCGGGCAGGAAGGCTGTATTGTTGTATAAATAACAATCTGGTTCTTGAAAGAGTTGTTGGTGTAGACTTTTCCTTTTGCATCCGTAAAGGAGAATTTAGGAATCGCACCATAATCATCCAGCTCTTTGAATTTGTGTTCACAGCCACGAGTGGAAATGAATATTAAAATAAGAGCCGGTCCGAATAGAAGCAGTAGTGCGAACACTGATCTTAACGAACCGGCCTTAGAATTTGACTTAGCCATTGGCTAAAAATGATTTAAAATGAAACTATCCTCCGTATGTTTCCCAAGCTGTATGGACTGCATTAGCCTCAGTCAGCGCAATGAAAATAAGGTAAATAATGAATATGAAATACGGAACAAGAATACAGTACTTCAATACTTTTCTCTCGTCACCCAAGTGCATGAACACCAATACGATGTATCCCGCTTTCAATAATGTCAATCCGATGAATAATAATTTAACTACCCACCACATTGGATTATCCTGGTGAACCATTGCTCCAACAGCAACTTCAAATGCTGTAATTACAGTAAGGATCGCTGTTACTAACCAAATTTTGCGACGGACCTTTTTTCCTTGTTCTTCGCTATGGTGAGCATCCAATGAGTATTCAATAATATCGTCTCTTTCCATGATATAGATCTTTCAAAAAATTAAACTAAGTAGAAGAATGTAAATACAAACACCCATACTAAATCGACAAAGTGCCAGTACAATCCTGTTTTCTCAACCATTTCGTAGTGTCCGCGTTTGTGGTAAGTACCACGTGCAACTCCTAAGAAAATTAAGATGTTAATAACAACTCCTGAGAATACGTGGAATCCGTGGAATCCTGTAATGAAGAAGAAGAATTGTCCGTATTGGGAAGGACCATACTCGTTGCTTTTTAAGTCAGCACCATAAATGATCGCTCCTTTTTTTCCTGAATTAACAGATTCCCAGTATTTCGCTTCAGCCTCTTTTCCGTGAATCTTAGTCACTTTTGATAAAGAATGACCTGTTCCATCGGTTTTGATGATCAACTCCATGTGCTCATCGTTATGTTTTTTCCAGGTAGCAACCGAACCGTCATGCAAAGTAATCTTTCCGTCTTTAACTTGTCCGTTCATAACAGCAGTGCGGAAATGGTGGAACAATTCATCCGGAGTTTCTTTGATAACATCTCCTACTTTGTGGTGTTTTCCAGCCTGAACAACCGTAAAGCTTTCCAAATCCCCGAAATGTCCTTTTACAATTGCACGGGAACCTGTATGCTCTCCTGAAAGGATTTCCACACTTCCGAAATGAGATCCGTGGATAAAGTGAGACCATTCCCAAGCCTGAGAACCCAGGAAGAAGAAACCACCNNTCCATACGGTGACCGGCTTCAACAGCCAATACCATCGTTACGGAAGATACGATCAAAATGAACGTCATCAATGCAACATACATCAATGGATATCCATGACCCAGGAAAGGCAGAGAGTCAAAAGTCTCCTCACCGATCGGCCATGCGCTCTGCGTTGTGTGGCGCGTATAACCATAAGCAACTAACAATCCACCGAATGTCAATGCATCCGATACCAAGAAAAACCACATCATTAACTTTCCGTAACTTACGTTAAACGGTGAAGTCTTCCCGCCCCAAGCGGTAGCAGCGTCGACATGTGTTGTAGCGTGTCCAGCCATTTTATAATTTTTTGTGCAAGTTTAATGAATAAAAAGTAAAAAAAGCAATAAATAGATCCATAATACGCCTAAAAAATGCCAGAAAATGGCAAGTGTGCGTACCGGAAGGAAATTATCAACTGCTAATTTACCTGAGAATGAACGAATTGAAGCTCTTAGTACAAAAATTAGTGTAACTAAAATATGTAATAAGTGTAAAAATGTCAAGATGTAAAGATAGGATGTCGCTGTATCGGAAGATGAATCCATTTTCAATTGAAGTGGTGCATTTAAAGGAACTCCCTGGTAATAAAGTGTTCGGTCTTTATAATCCAACTCCTGATTTTTGTAATAGATCTTAAAATCTTTGCCGTATTTCCCGAAGTGGAAAAAATCACCTCTTCCGTCACGGAGATGCCAGGAGAATTCTTCCAGGCGTATTAAATCTACATGCTGCAGTTCAACGGTATCCTGCACATAGAATTTCCCGTCTTTCAAACTTACAGGCTGGTGCTTGTAAAGAATAGTGTATTTATCCAGGTCTGCGATCTTCGGGTTTTTCTCTTTGGTGATACGCTCGAACTGCTTAGCGAATTCACCGATTTCTTTTTTCTGGTCTTCAGAAATAACTTTTCCGGCAATCAGGTAATCATTACCGTCGACCTCCATGTATTTTCCATTTACCTGGAGTTCGTAATACGATCCGTAACGGCCTTCGGAAACGGTAATCTTCGAAGAAAGGAATGCTCCGTTTTGATACAATTCCTTGTACCCTTTAAACTGGAAGTAAGCAAACCCGACCCCAAGAACGAATGTTAATGGAACAATGGTCTTGAGGATTGCCGCATTTCCTTTTTTAGCAACTTTAATTCCCACAAACAGGATAATACTGCTTAGAATGATCAAAGCTGTGGAAATATAGAATGCCGGCGGGAAGTTGTACTTCACCCAAAAGGTATCTCCTGCACTTACAATGTATCCTGAGGACAAACCTGCAAATAACATGATGATACCGAAAATCCCTACATAAATGAGGTTTTTCTTCATTTTCTCCCGAACCTCGGGAGTTAATTCTTTATCGTAATCAATTTGTGACATACGTTTTTTAAAAAAGTGTACCGTGCTGCCATAATGCATCCATAATTTCAGGGAGCTTTCTGTCAAACACATATAAAAATTGAACAACCGGCAGCCAAATGAACGATGCAAACATCAATTTTTTGGCATCAGCTATAGTAAGGCTCAGGAATAATTTATAGGACTGAAGGAAAAATAAGATGGAGCAGCTTCCTGCTACTATTAAAGTAATGTCAGTTGTCCAGCCCATGAGCCATGGTAGTAATGAAAAAGGGATCAAAGCCAGTGAATAGATCATAATCTGGAAAGCGGATCCTTTCGTGCGGCCATCTTTTGAAGGTAATAATGAAAAACCTGCTTGCTGGTAATCGTCGTAAACCACCCAGGCAATTGCCCAGAAATGCGGGAATTGCCATACGAACTGTACGAAAAACAATACACCCGGTACCAAACCAAAACTGTCAGATCCGGCAACAGCACCGATCATCGGCGGAAGAGCTCCCGGAAATGCCCCTACGAAAACGGCCCATGTAGAAATGCGCTTCATCGGAGTATAAATGAAAACGTAAGATACGAATGCTGCTAAACCAAGTAGCATGGAACCCAGGTTTAACTGGTAAAGCATCCACAATCCGGGAAGCAAACAAAGGGCAATTACAACTAATCCTTCATTTACGGACATTTCTCCTGTTGGAAGAGGTCTTTTTCCGGTCCGATTCATTAAAACGTCTAATTCGCGTTCCCAAATTTGATTGGAGCCATTGGAAGCTGCAGTAACCAACAAGCCGCCGAGCATTAAGTAGGTCATTTCCAGTCCGTCATGACCTCCAACAAATAAGTATCCGGAAAGTGCTGAAAGAATAACAAGGGCTGAGAGTCTGAATTTGGTGAAATTCATGTACATCTTCACTTTTTTGCCAATACCCATAATTACTCTTTTTAAAGATTGTGCAAATGTAAGCATCAACTTGCGAAGTTGTACCCAACTCGAATTCAAAATTTCAAATCAGGGGCAAATTAGATTGATTTTAGATAACAATTAATTCAAGTATTCTTTAAAATGAACCAAATGTTACTTCGTTCTTACCTCTTATTAATTCCTGAAGGTTTCATTTAACTTTAAAGATATCTTTGTTCTGTATCAGGTTATGAGATTCTTAACGAATTCTCAAAAATCGGGTCATAGGTGTGTTAGTTTGAGGGAGGAAGTGGTAAGCCTCCCTCTTTTTTT
>DJFP01000034.1:4636-11246 GCA_002432565.1 Flavobacteriales bacterium UBA5869 | reverse complement strand
CCTTTTCCGATTAAAAGACACGATTATGAAAAGGATACTAGTATTAACGTTGATGATTGTTTGTGCGGGATTCACGATTCAATCATGTAAGAAAGACAATAAGACCACTCAGGGTCAAATGGAAGTTCGAATGACCGATTCACCCGGCGATTTTGTAGCGCTGAATGTTGAAATCGTTAAAATCGAAGCATACCTTCAGAATTCCGGATGGGTCACCATCAATGAGTCTTCCCAGGAAATCAATATCATGACTTTGACAAACGGGGCAGAGGTTACATTAGTTAGTGCAACAACTGTTCAACCCGGAACATATACCAAACTAAAGTTGACTTTTAGCGGGGAAAATAGTTTGACATTTAATGGTGCAAGCGGATCAAATACCGTGAACTTATCTTTCGGGTCAAATTTCCAGGGGCAGGTTGAGGTTCCTATCCAATGTACGGTAACCAGCGGTATTACAGCAAGTATTTTGCTGGATTTCAATGTAGGCTCATCTATTGCCCAGGCAGGAGGAGGTTATACACTGAATCCTGTAATTGCAGAAATTGTGGATCCGTCCACAGGTGTGCAGGGACAAGTTAGCGGAACCTCACAGGCAGCAATCAGTTTAAATAATGCTTCTTATAACGCAAGCACTTTTATAAACAGCAACGGATATTTTATGATCAAAGGAGTTCCTGACGGAACATATACTTTGAAAATTGAGGCGAAAGGACAAGGTGAAGTGGTAGCATCTCAAAAAAGTATACAAAACGTTACGATCACAAAAGGTCAGATCAAGAGTCTTGGTTCGATCCAGATCTAAAAGTCTTGTAAACTAAATGAATGAAAAGGGTCGCTGAGCGTAGTCGAAGCGCCCTTTTTTATTACCGGATCTTTCGTTCATTGAACAAACTGCTGCGTATTCCTGCGCAAACAAGGGGAGTGGTGTTTGTACCCATTTCCCCCCAGCTGTATTGCAATCCTCCCTGGAGGTATAATTCCAGCTGCAGTTTGTTTAAAGTGGTGGAAGCATTTGCCTGAAGTGAAACGGTACGCTGGGTAATTCCCTGGCCAATGGTGTTTCCGTATTCTTTCGGATGGGAAGTGTAGCTTTTGTAAATATCTCCGCCGTAACTGACCGCGGAATCATCATACCCTTTCAGGTAAAAAGAAGAGAAGAGTGTTAGCTGGAAATTCTTAAACGGAATGCGGGCCGTTGCGATCAATTCGGCAAAATTACTGCCTAAATAATGCCCCAGCGGTAAGCCCAAAGAAGCGTTATTNNAAAGTATAAGGTCTCACCAGGTTTCCTTCCAACTGGTATGACCAGCGTGGGAATTTTCCTTTGATTCCCAGTTGCAATCCGTATTTATTTGCCCACCACTTGGAGCGCTTTGTGATCTCTTTCAATACAAATTCATCCAGTGGCAGCTGAAAGTAAATACAGTGTTTTTTTCCGGAGAAAGAATAGGAAGATTGCAAAGCAAGCAATACATTATCTGTAGATCCAAGACTGTATTCCTGCGGTCGGAAAAACACGAACGGGTTCAAATATTCGACTTCATAACCCCGTTTGTAGGTGCTGTCTTTCGACTGGAAAATAACTGATTCCAATAACATGATGTTGAAGTTCGACCCGATATTCATACTCAGGTAATGAGTGGTATTGTATTTCCAGTCGCGGGTTTTGTTCGCATAATTATTATCGTGCAGAAATTGGTAAAGCAATCCGTATTCGAGGTTCCAGAAATTCACCCGGAACTGCACAAACGGATTCGGTGCAGCCTGGTCTCCCTGGATCAGTGAACGGTATCCTTCCCCGAAGAATTGGTTGTCAATTCCTGCGCTGATGTGAAGCATTTCACCGGGCGTGTACCCGAAACGCGTGCGAATATCTGTAAACCAAAAAGAACTGCGGTTTTGCAGTGGAGAAAAAGCAACGTGTGTCTGCGTGTAATCCTCGCGCAGGCTCCACCCGGAAGTCAGCAGGGTACGGTTGTACCATTTTCCCCAGGTCTTTTCGAAATTGAAACCGGCAGCAGCGCGGTAGCTGATGGCTGTGTCGTATTGGAAATAGCTGTCTGATGCAGGAAGAATAGCGAAAGATCTGTTTGTTCTTGAGGGGTTAGAAAAGAGCTGTTTATCTTTCCCGATTTCAATGATCATGTCCGTGGTATCATCTTGGGAAATGAAAGGCTGAGTGCGAATCAGCGGTTGAATGGAATGATGAAGGCTTCTGTTAAACGGGAAGTCCGGTTTTAGATTAAAATGACGGATACGATCAATTCCTCCCTGGGCAAAGCTTAAGAGGCAGCAAAATAAAAACGCTATGTAAATGATATGCCGCATCAGAAATCGAAATAATGATTGTTAAGAGCTGTTCTGATTCCTACATTGAACCAGTAAGATTGTCCGTTCTGCAGCGGATTATTGACCATTCGCAGTCTGGCCGAGCCAAAGATCTCCAATCCGTAGATGTGATTGAAATTGTACCCTATTTCCAGGTTTTCATAAAACACCTGCTGATTCACACCGGTATTGGATTCGTAAACAGGAAGTAACTGCCGGTAATTGCCAGACTGGTTCACATAGTAATTGGTAGATGAACTGATGAACAGGTGGTTCCATTCCGCCCGAATCCGTACCACGATTTCATCCACTCCGGCTCCCATCGGATGCCCGATAGGCAGATTGAAATTGCCGTAATTGATTCGTGGATTGGAAGATTGATAAGCATTTGAAGAAGTATGGTTGTATTCCAAATGCACCAGGTAATTCGGAGATTTAAAAGGCCAGTAACGAACTCCTATTTGACCCACATCACTGGATTTCGCGTAAGGATTCCTTCCGTATTGACCGTATAAAAGCACTTTCCAAAACCGCCAGTTCAGGTCCAAACCTAAATAAGCGTAGCTTTTTCCGTTGATTCCTTCCTGGATGGTTGCGGCGCCTGGCAGCGGAATATAAAAACCGCCTTCAACTGCTTGTTTCTGGATAGAATCCCCGCGTGTCCAGGTTCCGCCTTCTACCAATCCAATTCTTACATGTTCCGTTGGCTGAAAATAGATCGAAGCGATGCTTAAAGCTTTTCGTTCATAAAGCGCTTCGCCATTGCTGGAATACGGAACGCGGAGCATGTTCAATCCCTGCATACGGATTAACTGGAAGTTCCACTTTTTGCCCAGCGAATAGTTGACGCGGAAGTTCATAGTCGGCAAGGAATTATCGGAATAAATGACCGACCGGTAACCGCTTCCAACAAAAATCGGGTTGTTTCCTGCAGAAACAGAAAGATTTCTCAGAACCTGCCATTGTACCATTCCTGTTGCATAGGCGTAATCAAATCCGTTTGTTTTAAAAGGTTTGGTTCGTGCACTTCCGGGAATAACTGCATTTACCTGGTAATAACTCGAATCCGCACTGTTCGGATAAAACTCCCCCCTGTTTGCAACATATTGCTGCAGATAATAGGGAAGAATTGCCTGGTTCTCGTAAAATGAACCGGAGAAAAACACTTTATTCTTCATGCTTCCTTCAATGCGAAGTCCGCGTACATTCAAATACTGGCGCATAGTGGTATCGCCCTGTTCCCGGCCCATTTGAATATCCAGGATCGGACTTACCCAAATAGCCCCGTTCTTTTTTACAAGCTGGATCAGTTCCCGCTGATAAATGTAATATCCGATGTCCGAGTAGCGTACTTTTTGTTCTTTGGCTGCACCGTAATAGTTTACCTGACCATTGATTACGGGAAAAACTGGTGCAAAAGAGGAATCGGTAAAAAAAGAAACATCCTTAAAATAAGATTCAATCGGTAAAACGCGGTATTCCTGTCCAAGAATCATGGAAGTGCAGAAGCATGAAAAAAAGATGTTCAGAAGCAGTTTCATTTATTCAATCGCTCAATAACCGGCTTAGTTTTTACAATGAAATAAGGATTATATAAATTCTCCTTGTTATATCTGAGCGGCTGGTTTGTTTCAGCATGTACAACACTTCCGCCTAATGCTTCAATAATTGCTTGTCCGGCTGCGATATCCCATTCCATTGTAGGTGCAAATCTCGGATAAACATCCGCTTTTCCCAAGGCAAGGTCGAAAAATTTTAAGGCACTCCCCATTTTTATGAATGAAACTTCTCCGAAAAACTGCCGCATGGACTCATTAAACTTCAGGTCATTTCCGGAATGATGGGATCTGCTTCCCGAGATTTTAAGCGGATTATTAGTTTCTGTCTTGGGGTGAATTGCTTTCCAGTTTTCAGCCTGATCAACCTGAGTAAAACGCAAAAATGAAGCACCGATTTCTTTTCCTCCGAAAATGATTTCCTTGTTAGCAGGGGAAGCGATAAAACCTAAAACAGGCTGATTTTGGTGGACCAAAGCGATGCAGATTGCAAATTCTCCATTTTTTTTGATAAACTCTTTCGTTCCGTCTAAAGGGTCTACAATCCAGACGGTCTCCCAGTTTTTCCGGATTTCGTAAGGGGAATTAACACTTTCTTCCATAATGGTCGGAATCCCGGTTTTTTCCAACTCTCTTTTGATAATTGCATTGGAAAGCAGGTCTGCTTTGGTTACCGGACTCCCGTCATTTTTGATAAAAGGGTCAAAATCCGTTTCATAAATCTCCATAATTGCTTCGGAGGCTTCTATGCAAGCTTTCAAAACAAGAGGTATAAAAGACTGAAATTCTGAAGGAATCATGGTTAAAAATAAGTAAAAAAAAGTGGAAGGATTACACTAGACAACAGCATTGTAATATTTAACCCCCGTTTCTGCTACTATGGAAATCGTCTTGATAATGAGGCTGAACAATAGATAGTCAAAAATCTGAGTGTCTGTGTCGAGCCTTTTGCGTAGCACATCCGGCAAATATCTGGCAGCTAATTCCTTTTAGCTCCATTTCTTCTTTAAATTTAAACGCCAGTTAATTTCCTATCTGTATCTTTGAGTAAATCACATGTCATCATACATGAATAGAAACAAAACATTCAAGAACATACCTGATTTCAAACTTTCACCGGCAGTTGATAAAGTTGGTGTGGAAGAACGAGTGGCTCGTTTCCAGACCAGGAGTATCAAGAACGAGTCGAAAGTGCAAGGCCTGAAAATGGTGTTGAACATGATCGATCTGACAACTTTGGAAGGAAAAGACACTCCGGGAAAAGTGCGTCAAATGTGTTACAAAGCGCAGCATCTGCACGATTTACAAGAAGGATTGCCAACCGTTGCGGCAGTTTGCGTTTACCCCACGATGGTTGCGGAAGCCAAACAAGCATTGGGCGATTCGGGAATTAAGGTTGCATCTGTTTCCACAGCATTTCCCAGCGGACAATCCACGAGGGAGATCAAATTGCTGGATACCCGGTTTGCAGTCGATAACGGAGCGGATGAAATTGATATGGTCATTTCCCGTGGAAAATTCCTGGCTGGAGATTACAATTTTGTGTTCGATGAAATTGCGGCGATTAAAGAAGCATGCGGTAAGGCCCGTTTGAAGGTGATTTTCGAAACAGGAGAACTCGCTTCATTAGACCAGGTGCGCAGAGCAAGCGATATTGCCATGTACGCGGGTGCCGATTTTATTAAAACTTCTACCGGGAAAATTCAGCCGGCAGCAACGATGCAGGTAACCTATACGATGTTGTGCGCGATCAAGGATTTTTACCGCAAGACAGGTGTGAAAGTAGGCATGAAGCCGGCAGGGGGAATTTCCTCTGCTAAGCTGGCATTGCATAATTTGGTAATGGTAAAAGAAACGCTGGGCAGCGATTGGTTGAACAACGAATGGTTCCGTTTCGGAGCAAGCTCACTTGCCAATGATGTGCTGATGCAATTGGTAAAACAGGAAACCGGGCACTATCAAAGCGCGGATTATTTTTCAATAGATTAATTTGTTTACCCCTTTGGAGGTCGTGACGACTCAGACGAGTGTCAGACTCCGTCAGAGGGGATTAAGGGGGAGGATATGACAAAAAAAGATAAGAAAAGCGAACCGGAAAATCAGTCAAAAAAGGGTTTCAATTTCAACGGAACCTGGGATTACAGCCCGAGTCCGGAAAGTACCAGTCATGTGAAACTGAAAGAACGCTACGAGTTGTATATCGACGGGAAGTTTGTTGCTCCGGCTTCAAAAAAATACTTTAAATCGACCAACCCGGCAAACGAGCAGGTGCTGGCAGAAGTGGCTTATGCCAACGAAGCAGATGTTGACAAAGCGGTAAAAGCAGCACGCAAAGCGTATGAAAACGTTTGGTCGAAGTTGTCGGCGAAAGAACGCGGAAAGTATATTTACCGGATTGCACGTTTGATGCAGGAGAAAGCCCGTGAACTGGCCGTTGTGGAAACCCTGGATGCCGGGAAGACCATTCGCGAATCACGAGACGTAGATGTTCCGCTGGCATGCAATCATTTTTTCTATTACGCGGGTTGGGCAGATAAACTGGAATATGCATTTCCGAACAGAAATGTAAGTGCTTTGGGTGTTGCCGGACAAATCATCCCCTGGAACTTTCCGCTTTTAATGGCAGCCTGGAAAATTGCTCCGGCTTTAGCAGCAGGAAATACGGTTGTGTTGAAACCGGCAGAAACAACCCCGTTAACAGCGATGTTATTGGCAGAAATTAT
>DJFP01000034.1:0-4620 GCA_002432565.1 Flavobacteriales bacterium UBA5869 | reverse complement strand
GGAAAGAAATTGACCCTGGAACTAGGAGGAAAATCGGCGAATATCATTTTTGAAGATGCACCGATCGACCAGGCTGTGGAAGGAATTGTGAACGGAATTTTCTTCAACCAGGGACACGTCTGCTGTGCGGGTTCACGTTTGTTTGTTCAGGAATCCGTTGCCGAAGAAGTCATCCAAAAACTGAAAGACCGACTGGATACCTTGTATGTCGGTGATCCGCTGGATAAGAACACGGATATCGGTGCGATTAACTCCAAAGAGCAGTTGGAGACCATTCAGAAATACATTAAAATAGGAAAGGACGAAGGAGCAAGCATGTATGAGAGTTCCTGCGAGATTCCTAAAAAAGGATATTTCGTGAGACCCATCTTGTTTACGGATGTAGCGCAATCGAGCAGAATTGCCCAGGAAGAGATTTTCGGGCCGGTATTGACCATTCAAACCTTCCGTACGATCGATGAGGTGATCCAAAAAGCAAATAATTCGCCGTATGGATTGGCCGCAGGTGTTTGGACAGACAAAGGGTCACGTATCTTTAATATGACAACAAAACTGCGTGCCGGGGTCGTTTGGGCAAATACCTATAATAAATTCGACCCGACTTCTCCTTTCGGAGGCTACAAAGAGAGCGGATTCGGAAGAGAAGGCGGCTTGCAGGGACTGGGCGCTTATTTGAAAATAGAAAGATAATTATCAATATAGAAAATCCTCCCCCTCGGTTCCTCCCGACGAGTTCCTGTCGGGACAGGCTCTCCGAAGGGGAAGCAGATTGAAATCTCTCCTTTTGGAGGGAGATAAAAGAGGGAGGAAAACATGGTTTTTAAGAATATGTCACGTTTGGAAGTACTAAAAACATACAAAATCTTCATCGGCGGAGCATTTCCGAGAACGGAATCCGGAAGGTATTATTCTCCGTTGGATCAGAAAGGACAGCCATTGGCAAATATGTGTCTGTCGTCCCGGAAAGATTTCAGAAATGCAGTGGTTGCTGCACGTAAAGCATTTGGTTCATGGTCTGAGAAAATAGCCTTTAACCGCGGTCAGATTCTGTACCGCATTGCCGAAATGCTGGAAGGACGCAAAGCACAGTTCGTAGAAGAATTGGTGAAGCAGGGAAGCACAGAGGCAAAAGCAAAACAGGAGGTGGAACTTTCCATTGATCGCTGCGTGTATTATGCCGGTTGGTGTGACAAATACCAACAGGTCTTCTCTTCGGTGAATCCGGTGGCAAGCAGTCATTTCAATTTCTCGGCTCTGGAACCAATGGGAGTGGTAGGAATCATCGCTCCGCAAACAAACGGCCTGATTGGGTTGGTTTCGACCATTTTGCCGGTTATTGCGGGAGGAAATTCTTGTATTGTTTTGGCATCGGAGAATCTGCCGCTTTGCTCAATTACCTTTGCTGAGGTCCTGGCAACTTCCGATTTAACCGGTGGAGTGGTGAACATCCTGACAGGAACGGAAAAAGAATTAGTGGATCAATTCCACAGCCACATGGATGTAAATGCAGTAGTTTATGCCGGTGGAAACAAAGAAAACGCTTTAGCAATTGAATCCGGAGCGGATTGCAACGTGAAGCGCGTGTTTGTTTACGAGAATGATTTCGCCCAAGAAACAGACGAAAACCCGTATTACATCACTGATCTGCAGGAACTGAAAACAACCTGGCACCCGATCGAGAATGTGGGTGGTGCGACGAGCTCATACTAATAGCCAAATGATAATAACGCCTGAAATTGAGAGGGAAATATTGGGATTCCACGGTTTGTGGGTTGTCATTCAGTTTACATATTTCAGTATTTATTACAGTCGTTACAGTGCTTGTTTTCATAAGTTAAAGTCTGTTGATAAGCTTGAAAAGGCGAATCTGTACGATCAGAAATTGATTGATGCCACTAGGACCAATACTTGGATTAAAATCAAAAAACTGCAGCGGATTTCTTTTTTACCAACACTTGGAATCTTTCTTTTACATCTTGCTGCATTCTATTTTTATTGGGAATGGGAGATCTTTGTTGACTATTGGATAGGCGCGGTTTATATCCTGATTGGGGCATTGGTTTTTATATTTTTGGCTAATAAAACCCAGGGTGCTCGTGTTCTTCGCGGAAAGAATCACAGAACACCTGGCAGATTTTTTTAATCATGAAAGACAACTTCTCCCATAATTCAGGAGCTTACGCCCAGTTTCGTCCGGCTTACCCGGATGAGGTCTTCACTTTTCTGAAAACTATTCTGACCGGAAACAAGCGAGTTTGGGATTGTGCCACAGGCACCGGACAGGTTGCCGGAAAATTGGCAGGCCTGTTTGATGAAGTCTATGCAACAGATTTGAGCGAAAATCAATTAAAAAATGCGGTTTCTCATGCAAGGATCCACTATTCACAACAAGTAGCGGAACAAACACGTTTTCCGGATGAGCATTTTGATTGTATTACGGTTGGCCAGGCAGTTCATTGGTTCGACTTTGAGAAATTCTATGCGGAAGCAAAGCGAGTTTTGAAACCAAATGGTCTAATTGTTATTTTGGGTTATGGCAACATTCAAATCGAGAATCCCGAAATTCAAAAAGCAGTAACCAAATTGTATGCGAAAATCCTGGGAAATTATTGGGATGCCGAACGTCGTTACATCGATGAAGCATATCAAACAATTCCTTTTCCTTTTGAAGAGATCCCGCATCCGGAGTTTACGATCAAACACACCTGGAATCGCGATCAGCTGCTGGGATATCTGAATACCTGGTCGGCAGTGAAACACTACAAAGACAAACACGAGATCAATCCCATCGATTTACTGCTTCCCGAATTACCCGACTTTGAAACCGCAGAAATCTCATTCCCAATATTACTGCGCATCGGCAAATAGTTCTCACATAAAATTTAAGACATTTTTCTTTTTTACCGCAAAGAGTAAGGCGCAAAGGCTTCATGGAGTCTACACCTTCGGTACAGCACCTTATTGTTTATCGTGGATTTTTGTTTTGCAGATAGATAGCTTCACTATTTAAGAACTGCAACATGTCTGTTTGGGAGACCTGGAGGCAAAGACGTAAAGAACTTAATCAAGAAAACCCCGTGGTATCTCCATTTCGAACTCAGGTTTTTCATTTTGAAAAATATTCACAAATTTTTTCATTTTGAATAAAAACGCTCAATCCCTTGCTATAGTTGTGTTTCGGCCAAATCCCCCATTCGTGGCACATCCATTGTCTGTCGTTTACCGAACCATAAAATGAAAAGTCATGGAAAAGATGAAATTAAAGAACCTGTTTATGATCGGGACGATGGTAGCAGGACTATTAGCGACAACGCCTTCTTTTGCCGCCAATGAAAATGAAGGAGGTTCAATCAAAGGTAACCGATTCCTGAATCGTAAGGAATACCGCGACATGAAAGCATCCATGTCACGTATAGAAAATGACCGGGAACGTATTGCCTTCCATAAAGCTGCACTTAAGAAAAACAAAGAAGCAGGTTTGAAAATCGAGTCTCACATGAGTAAGAAAGAGCTTCGAAAAGCGAAGGCCGATCTAAAAAGAGACAAGAAATATTTACGCATTGATAAATGTGATTTATATGCCGATCAATCAGTAGCTATTCACCAGGCAAATTTAGAGACTAAAACTGCCAAAAAAGAATTGCGTGAGGCTAAAAGAGAATTGCGTAAGGATGCGCGTCAGGGAAATACCGCAGAAGTGAAAGCTGACGTAGCTCTGGTGGAACAATTAGAGCTGAAAAAAGAATTAAAAGCTAAACAAGCAGAGGCGTTGAAAGATGATGTATATGCATTCTTCATGTATCTCGACGAAGAAATTGACGAAGTTGTTTAATTAGTAGCAGATTAAACACATAAATCGGGGCTGTAAAGATAGGGACAGCCCCTTTTTTTATTTAAGTTAATTTGAATATCAGACTGTTAGGAGTTCAGTCCTAAAATCTTAAACTCCCGGAGTTTGAGTATCGGATTTATTTCGTTCGTTTCAACGTGAAGGGTTCCACGTGAATGATATCACTCTTGTAATAACTGTCAATTTTTTTATCGTCGATCGTTACGATATAAGACTTGGTAAGTTCACCGGTTTCTTCATCCAAATCGCTGTTGATTGTTACCTGTGAGAAAAAGGGTTTCAATTGATCCTCAGTAACACCTTCCTTAGCGTTCATAGAATGAAGCTCCCAGTCTTTTCCTTTTTTAATGACTTTGAAAACATTCAGAGACGGTTCTTTACCCATGCACAAATAGAATTGTTTGCCCAGTTTGTTAATAGAAATGGAATCGTTCAGTTTCATGTGCGAATCGCCTTCACCGCTGTTCATAATCAATTCATCGGATTTGATCTCAACGGTTGTTTTCATATCTGCACCTTCCATCATTCCCTGGAAACTTTCCGGGTAGATGAGTTCGTATTTCCCGATCATTGCTTTTGGAAAAGCCTTTTCCGGTTTTCCGGGTGCATTGGTAGAAGTAACAATGGTGCAGGAGTTCAAAAAGATCAGAAACCCCGCGATGTATAATGCTATTCTCATGAGATAAATTTTAGTGAAAGTACGATTAAAATTTGTTGGGTGATGCGGTTCAAAAATCATACCCTGAAAAAAACAGGGGCGAAAAATTTTT
>DJFP01000288.1:21713-23294 GCA_002432565.1 Flavobacteriales bacterium UBA5869 | reverse complement strand
GCCGGCTCCAAATGCAGGCCCTGACCAAACGGTTTGTTTAGGACAACCGTTCCAATTGACAGGAACTGTCGGAAGTCCTACAAATACAGCAAACTGGCAGGCAATTGTACCTACAGGTATGACTCCTCCGGCAACAGCTTCTTTTTCTCCAAGCTTTAGCTCTATGAATCCAACAGTTACGGTAAACCAACCGGGAACATACAAGTTCGTTTTGAGAGAGACCAGCTCGGTTTGTGGAATAATGAGAGATACAGTAACAGTTGTGGTTTCACAACTTCAGGTTACAACAACAACAACAAATCCAATTTGTAACGGTTCAAGTGACGGTACAATTACTATCACCAGTGCCGGGGCAAGTGAATATAGTTTTGATAATGGTGTAAGCTGGCAAGCATCCAATATGCTTGGAGGTTTTGCGTCAGGAACTTATACTGTTTGTGCAAGAAATACACTTGGGTGTCAGAAATGTGCTACTGCAACTTTAACGGATCCTCCGTTAATTGTCATGTCTGTTTCTAATGATACCATTATTTGTCAGAACGGTACTGCGACACTTTCAGCCCTGGCTACCGGTGGAACGGGAGCAGCAACTTATTCTTATCATTGGGACCACAATCCTGCTTTGGTGGAATCCGTTCAGGTAAGCCCTTTAGTGGACACTTATTATCCTGTTCAGGCTGAAAGTAACCTGGGGTGCTGGTCTAACAGAGATTCTATTTATGTGACGATGAACCCGGTGCTTGCGGCTACGATGACAGCTGATGCGTTTACTTGTCCGGGATACGAAGATTCATTAACTGTATTTGCTTCGGGAGGTATTGGCGCACCTTATACCATTACATGGTCTACGGGCCAAACGGATGTAGGTACACAAAGTACCCTGAACGATTCTCCGTTGGTTACAACAACTTACTCAGTAACGATTGAGGATGTTTGTGAATCAACCCCTGTGACCATTTCAGGTGTTATTAATGCTTACCCGGTTCCGGTTCCGCAAATTTCAATTGACGAAAACCCATTATGTGAACCTGCAGTGTTTGTGATTAGAAATCAATCAACACTCTCTCAAAATACTATTTGGAGAATCAGCAACGGAGATGAATTTATAGATGTTGATTCGTTGAGTACTTCGGAGACTATGCATGGAACTTATGATGTTCAGCTAATAGTTACTTCACCGGATGGATGTATCGATTCAACAACATTTACCGATACGCTTGTTGTAATGCAAACTCCTGTTGCAGACTTTAAATGGAGCCCGGACCCGATTACCATGTTCAATACACAGGTATTGTTTACGGATTATTCATTGTATGCAGATACCTATGAATGGAGTTTCCCCGGAGCAACACCGAATAATTCTACCAATGATGACCAAACGGTTCTTTACCCGGATGGAGAGACAGGAACTTATTATGTTACATTGGTAGCAACATCATACTTAGGTTGTACGGATACAGTTACAAAAGAAGTAGTGGTGATGCCGGAAGTTATCATTTATGCTCCGAATGCATTTACACCGGATGGAGATGAATTCAACCAAACCTGGAGAGTCTATATTGAAGGAATTGATGAGTTTGA
>DJFP01000288.1:14021-21604 GCA_002432565.1 Flavobacteriales bacterium UBA5869 | reverse complement strand
ATTGACAATTGATCCGTTAATAAGGGGCTGTTCGATTATGCGAACAGCCCCTTATTGTTTTTATCCGAAAGGGGATTAATAACCCTTATAACTCAGTCTTCAAAAGAATTTTTTCTTTTAACTGATTTCTCCTTTGTTGAACGGCATTAATCCGTCATCTGACGAATTCAGCTATCAAAAGCTACACTTCTCCCAATTACTTTCGCACTGATGTTTGTCGTAATTTGGTCTTTAAAACGGGTTTTGTTGTTTAATAAATTCCTCTTTGTTGAACTGCACTAATCCGTCAGCTGACGGATTCAGTTATAAAAAGCTACGCTTTTTCTTATTAATTTCGCACCATAAGCGATATATTATGAATTTGAACGAATTTCAAAAAGATATAACAACAGGAATTCCTGCAGCTCTCCCGCCAAAGAAAGAATACGAAACGGCAATTAATCATGCTCCAAAACGTAAAGAGATCCTTTCCCCTGATGAGAAAATCCTGGCATTGAAAAATGCCCTGCGTTATTTCCCGAAAGATCAACATGCAGATCTTATTCAGGAATTTTCCGATGAGTTAGAGAAGTACGGAAGAATTTATATGTACCGTTTTAGACCGGATTATAAAATGGTTGCCCGGCCAATCAACGAATATCCCGGAAAATCCCTGCAGGCAAAAGCAATTATGCTGATGATCCAGAACAACCTGGATTATGCGGTTGCCCAGCATCCTCACGAATTGATTACTTACGGAGGAAATGGTGCTGTTTTTCAAAACTGGATCCAGTACCGGCTGACCATGAAATATCTTTCTGAAATGGAAGACGATCAAACATTGGTTATGTATTCGGGACATCCGCTCGGGCTTTTTCCTTCCCATAAAGATGCACCGCGTGTGGTAGTTACAAACGGTATGATGATTCCCAATTATTCAAAACCGGATGATTGGGAAAAGTTTAATGCTTTGGGAGTGACACAATATGGTCAGATGACAGCTGGTTCCTACATGTACATCGGTCCGCAGGGGATTGTTCATGGAACCACAATCACTGTTCTGAACGGATTCCGCAAGATTCAAAAAGATCCGAGAGGATCACTTTTTGTGACTTCCGGTTTGGGAGGAATGAGCGGTGCCCAGCCAAAAGCTGGTACCATTGCTGGTTGTATAACGGTCTGTGCAGAAGTAAACCCGAAAATTACCCGTATCCGTTTGGAACAAGGATGGGTACATGAGATCATTGAAAATCTGGATGCTCTTGTAAAACGTGTTCGTGAAGCTCAGGCAGAAAAAGAAGTGGTGTCTATTGCTTATTTAGGAAATATCGTGGATGTTTGGGAAAAATTCGATCAGGAAAACCTTCACATCGATTTGGGATCTGATCAAACTTCCCTTCATAACCCATGGGCAGGAGGTTATTATCCTGTTGGAATTGATTTTGAAGCGGCGAATAAATTAATGGCTTCCGATCCGGAGGAGTTTAAATCGAGAGTTCAGTCGACTCTTGTGAAACATGCAGAAGCAATTAATAAACATACGGCAAAAGGAACTTACTTTTTTGATTATGGAAATGCATTCTTATTAGAAGCTTCCAGAGCCGGTGCCGATGTAATGGCTGAGAACGGGATAGATTTCAAATATCCGTCTTATGTTCAGGATATTATGGGTCCCATGTGTTTTGATTATGGATTTGGGCCTTTCCGTTGGGTTTGTGCTTCAGGGGATCCGGCAGACCTTGAAAAAACAGATGCTATTGCATGTGCTGTATTGGAAGAAATGAAACAACAAAGCCCGGAGGAGATTCAGCAGCAAATGGCTGATAATATTCAATGGATTAAAGGTGCACAGCAAAATAAACTGGTAGTTGGTTCACAAGCGCGTATTTTATATGCGGATGCAGAAGGGCGTATGAAAATCGCTGCTGCGTTCAATGACGCTATTTCCAAAGGAATTATAGGTCCGGTAGTACTTGGCCGCGATCATCACGATGTGTCGGGAACAGATTCTCCATACCGTGAAACTTCCAATATTTATGACGGATCAAGGTTCACTGCTGATATGGCTATCCAGAATGTAATAGGAGATTCTTTCCGGGGTGCAACTTGGGTTTCTATTCATAATGGAGGTGGAGTAGGCTGGGGAGAAGTGATCAACGGAGGGTTCGGAATGCTGCTTGACGGATCATCGGATGCTGAACGAAGATTGAAGTCTATGCTTCACTGGGATGTTAATAACGGAATTGCAAGAAGAAACTGGGCGCGTAACGAAGGTGCTATTTTTGCCATTAAAAGAGCTATGGAAGCAGAACCGAAGCTGAAGGTAACAATTCCTGAGTTAGTGGATGAAGAGTTGTTAAAAGGCCTGAAATAATTTAAAATGGAGAATTTACAATTGAAAAGGTTTTGATACTCGAAATCTTTTCGATTGTCCATTTTCAATTCTCAATTTACAATACTTTAATCTCCACCCTGCGGTTGCTTTGTTCTTCGGAAGCGAATTTTGCGTTCGGGAAGATTGGCATGGTATTTCCGTATCCAACGGTGGTAAGACGCGCTTTGTCAATACCGTTTTCTACCAAATAGTTATAAACGCGTTTTGCTCTTGCTTCGGAAAGTTTTTGTGCTTCAAAAGTATTCTCGCCGTTTGAGTGGACATGGCCCTGGATTTCTACTTTTATTCCCGCATTTAAAGCCAGGAAATCTCTTAATCTTCTGAGTTTGGGTTCTGCACTTTGGAGAAATTCAGATGAGCCCGGGAAAAATTCAATTTCATCGATCTGCATGCTTTTACCTTCTCCGAGAGGTTCTATCCAAGCCACAATTTCGGTCTCTGTATTAGCGGATACAGGTTCTTCCCTGTCAACAAAGAAATAACCTTCAGCATCGATTCTAAGTTGGACTTTCCCTGATTTCTCAATAGAGAAACGAAAATCGGAACCCTGATAAGAAGCTGTGATGTCTTTGAGTCCTGTAATAGTAATGTTTGAAATAACAGGTTTTCCGGTTTCATAATCGCGAACTAAGATGTTCAGCCCGGCTTCTTTTTTATCCGTCCGAAGGTCCATTAACTTTCCACCTTCGGATGTTTCCTGCATTTCACGGGTCATTGGTTCAAACACAAAGTCAACCTCCAGGAACTCCTTTGTTTTTGGGGGAGCAATGAAACAGATGATGATTTCCTTTCCCGCAGTGAGGTCAATGGGGTATAAGTTGCTTTCCGATACAACCAGGCTCAAACCAAGTTCCGTAGAAGGTTTTGAAATAATTCTTCTGATTTCAGCGGAACCTTTCGAGATTTCTTCACAAGGATATTTCGTTTCACCTTCAAAAATGACCATTTGCAGAGTTTGTTTGCATCTGGCATTTAGGGTAAATCGTCCGTTGTAAGAAGCTTTGAAGGAACAGTATAAGGTGTTTTTTTCTTCGATATTATTCAATGAGCTATAGGCCTGAAAATCGTTTACTTTTCCTCCTTTCCCGGGAAACTGCATGCGATANNCTTTCACGAGCCTGTTGTCCGTATACTTGCGCAAGAATTAAAGAAAAAACTATTAGGAGAGTGTGTTTCATTGAGTGCAAAGATAGTTTTTTCCTCAGTTTTGAAAAAACGGCATTTTTTTTACTTTTTGAATGGGATGAATGGGCATATTAACGGCATCTATCAGTTATTGTTTAACATTCAATTGTGCCTTCAGGCACGTTCTTAGATAGAGATGGTCAAGTGTGGGGAAAATACGGACGACACTAACGTCATGTGTTTTTCCGCTCAAAGTTAGGTCTCCGGCTTTTTTTTGAAGGTTCTTATCGATCATTTTTTTCAGATCATTGAACTGTGAAGTAAGATCTAGTTTAGTTGCTTTTTCGAGTTCGGTATAAATACGGTTCGAGAACAGCCATTTTGCACTTTTCAGCAGCACACTTTTTGTTTTCAGGTCGAATTCAAGTTTGCTGAGTTCCAGTATTTTTGTGGTATTGTCAAATACCGGTATTCCTTGAAGGTAGAGGATTCCCTTCTTTGTTCCGCTGAAATGGATGCCTAATACCAGACGATTCTGGTCCAGCCCGCTCACGTCCACTGCATCGAACACAAAATGGTTTTTATTGAAGTCGACGGTTTTTCCTTTTACCTGCTCGGTGAAAAGCCTGGAAATCGAATCATAATTCAATTCAAAATCCGTGAAAAGGTCGAAAGTATCTTTTGGGGAGCCTGAAATAATGGTTAGCTTTGGAAGCTCTGTTGCTTGTGTTTTATCAGGCACCTGGTTCAAATAAGTTCTGCAGTTTAAAACCAGGGTTGTGTATAATTTGTTTTGCTCCAAACGCGGTTTTACCAGGGAAATAGCTACCGGCTCAAAGTGAATGTACCCGAGATAAGGGATTTTAACGGATTGGTTCATGTTCTTCCACAAATCTTCCGCATCTTTTTTGAAAGAGATACGCGCCAATTCCTTGTCTGTCTGCTGACACTGCTTTTCAAGTGTTTTGCGCACTTCTTTGATAACTTCATCCGTCGCATCAAACCTGAAAAGGGTGACTTCGCATGGATTTAAAGGTCTCAATTCCTGAATACTTGTTTTGGTGCTTAAACCATAATTATCATTCATGTTCAACTCGGTAGCCAATCGGATCCTTAAAGAGGGTTTTGTTTCGTTGATCCCGCAAGAGAACGGAATAACAGGAGTGAGACAGACCGGTTTTGCAGACAGCATGTCCGAGCATGCGGCACAATATTCCATTTTGATCCAATAGGATCCGTGTAATTCGGACAGTATTCGGTTGTTGACCGTGGAAATACGGAAAGAATCTTTCTGGAATTGATAGTCATAACGAATACCGCTGCATGGCTTGTCGGACCCGGAAGTAACTGCTGGAACCGATTTATCGGCATCTTTGAAATAAGGACCTAGACTAATTTCTACAGGAACAACTATATTGTTTAACGTATTTGTTAACGGAGGCGGACTTTGAAGGACTGAAACTGTTGGTTTTTCAGGGTTTATTGCCGCACAGGAAACAAGAACAGACGCTATAAAAGCAAGAAAGATCAATTTCAGGAAGTTGCCTGTACTCATGTATTTGAAGCGCATTACCGGAGTCCCGGATTAATTTAGAGGCAAAGGTATTTATAAAATGTAGATTTAAGCGATTTCCTTTTTTGTTATCTTCGGGTAAAATAGTTTTATATGAAAATCCGATTGATCTTATTTACGATTTCTGCCCTGGCAATTTTGTCTTGTTCAAAAACAAGAGTTTGTGAATGTTCTGACGGATATCAACTGGAAATTAAAGCGACTAATAAGCAGGCCGAACAAGCGTGTGAGAAATTAAATACGGAAGAGGTAAGCTGTAAATTGAATTAAACTGCAGTTTCTTTAGTTGCCGAATTTAGATGAATCAAAAAAAGGTACCTGTCTTCCGACAAATACCTTTTCCAAATTGATTATAACTTGCGATTAAATCGAATCGATAATGTGATTCAATGTTTCGCTCGGTCTCATTGCTTTAGCAACCAATTCTTTGGTTGGTTTGTAATATCCGCCAATATTTACTTTGCTTCCCTGAGCTCCTATCAATTCACTGTTGATTTTAGCTTCATTATTCGTTAAAGCTTCCGCAATCGGAGTGAATTTCGCTTTCAGTTCCGCATCGTTATTTTGAGCTGCCAATGCCTGTGCCCAGTATAATGTCAGGAAGAAATGACTTCCACGGTTGTCAATTTCTCCTACTTTTCTCGCCGGACTTTTATCGTTTTCCAGGAATTTTTCAGTAGCGGCATCCAATGTTTCTGCCAATACTTTCGCTTTTTTATTCCCGGTTGTGTTGAACATATGCTCAAAAGAAACCGCCAATGCCAGGAATTCTCCCAATGAGTCCCAGCGCAAATAACCTTCTTCCAGGAATTGCTCCACGTGCTTAGGTGCGGAACCTCCGGCACCCGTTTCAAATAAACCTCCGCCGTTCATCAATGGAACGATCGAAAGCATTTTTGCGGAAGTACCAACTTCCAGGATAGGGAATAAGTCTGTGTTGTAATCACGCAGCACGTTCCCGGTAACGGAAATGGTGTCCAATCCTTTTACAATGCGTTCAAGCGAAAATTGTGTCGCTTCGCTCGGAGAAAGGATACGGATGTCTAATCCGGAAGTATCGTGGTCTTTTAGGTATAATTCTACTTTCGTAATCAATTCCGCATCGTGAGCACGGTTCTTATCCAGCCAGAAAACGGCAGGTGTATTACTCAAACGCGCTCTGTTAACTGCTAATTTTACCCAGTCACGGATCGGAGCATCTTTTGTCTGGCACATTCTCCAGATATCACCTTCTTCAACCGGGTGTTCCAATAAAACTTTTCCGTCTGCATCCACCACGCGAACTTTTCCTTCAGCCGGGATTTGGAATGTTTTATCGTGAGAACCGTATTCTTCAGCAGCTTGGGCCATCAAACCAACGTTCGGAACAGATCCCATGGTTGTTGGATCAAGTGCTCCGTTCTTTTTACAGAAATCGATCACTGTTTGGTAAATCCCGGAATAAGATCTGTCCGGAATGATCATTAGTGTGTCCTGAAGATTTCCGTCTTTGTTCCACATTTTTCCGGAAGTTCTGATAGCTGCAGGAACAGATGCATCCACAATAACATCACTTGGTACGTGCAGGTTGGTAATTCCTTTTTCGGAATTCACCATTGCGATAGCAGGGTTCTTTGCGTAAACAGCATTGATATCTGCTTCGATAGCCGTTTTTTTATCTGCAGGAAGTGCTTCGATTTTCGCATATAGATCTCCCAAACCATTGTTCGGATTGATTCCCAGTTGAGCAAATTCAGCAGCATATTTTTCGAAAACGTCTTTAAAGTATACTGAAACTACATTTCCAAAGATGATCGGATCAGATACTTTCATCATGGTTGCTTTCAAGTGAACAGAAAACAATAAATTTTTCGCNNATTTTGAACCAATTCAATTTTTACATCTGTCGCAGCAGGAAGAACCACCGATTTCTCGCTTCCGTAGAAATCACCGTTCGGCATACTTGCAACTTTGGTTTGTGAGTCTGCCGACCAGGCACCCATTGAATGCGGATGTTTTTTAGCATAATTCTTCACTGCTTTCGGAGCACGGCGATCTGAGTTTCCTTCACGAAGTACCGGGTTTACCGCACTTCCTTTGATTTTATCGTATTTTGCTTTGGCATTTTTTTCATCTTCTGTTGCCGGAGTTTCGGTGTAGTCCGGAACCTTGAAACCTAAGGATTGTAATTCAGCAATTGCATCTTTTAACTGGGGAATGGAAGCCGAAATATTCGGAAGCTTGATAATATTCGCTTCCGGTGTTGTAGCCAGTTTACCCAACTCGGACAATGAATCCGGAACGCGCTGCTCTGCAGTCAGGACCTCAGGGAAAGCTGCCAGGATACGTCCTGCCAGTGAAATATCTCTCGATTCCACGTCAATTCCTGCTGTTGCTGCAAACGCTTTAACGATTGGTAAAAAGGAATACGTTGCTAAAGCCGGAGCCTCATCAGTTAGTGTATACAGAATTGTTGAATTTGAATCTGCCATAATTTGAATCTTATAATTGATTATTACTGCTAAGATTGAT
>DJFP01000288.1:0-13925 GCA_002432565.1 Flavobacteriales bacterium UBA5869 | reverse complement strand
TCAAATTATGTTCGCTAATTTGCGAACAAGCGAATTCATGAATTTTATTATCCAATCCTTTTAAGGTAAATCATCATTTTCTCCAAAGCGCGTGCACGGTGGCTCATCCCGTTTTTTTCCTCCTGGCTCATCTCAGCAAATGTTTTATCCGTTCCGTTCGGTGTAAAAATAGGATCATAGCCAAAACCATTCGTTCCACGCTTTTCTTTTCCGATCGAACCTTCGACTTTCCCTTCAAAGACATGTACTTTGTGATTGATATAAAGGGCGATAACCGTCGAAAAATGAGCGCTTCTGTCGGATTGCCCGTTTAGCTTTTCCAATACCATGTTCATGTTATCATCTGCATTTCGCTGTGGACCCGCATAACGTGCAGAAAAAACACCGGGTTCTCCATTCAGGCCGGGGATAATTAAGCCTGTATCATCGGCAAAACAGGGGATGTGCATTTTTTCAGCTAGGAACGTTGCTTTTTGAATGGCATTTCCTTCTATCGTATCAGCTGTTTCAGGGATATCATCGTAAAAATGGATCTCTTTTAAGGAAATTAACTGGAAACCATGTGGTAAAATCGCTTTGATCTCTGCGATCTTGTGTTCATTGGACGAAGCGAAAAGTAGTTTCATGTATTTTTTTGAGTTAAGTTACATTTTTTTCAAGAATTGAGCACCTTTGAAGCGTTGTATCCGAAGTAATTTTTAAAAGCATTTGAAAAATGGGAAAAGTTTTCAAATCCAACGTGCAGGTAAACATCGGAAGGTCTGAGCCTGGTTGTCTGAAGTAACTTTTTTGCTTCGGTCAAGCGTTGCTGCTTCAACCATCTTTCAGGAGTTTCATTGAATATTTTGGAGAAATCTCGTTTGAAAGTTGATATACTTCTACCCGATAGACGGGCAAATTCGGTCATCGGGATATTGAACAAATAGTTTTTGCGCATAAATGCTTCCAGGTCAATTTTGAAAGGTTCGCTGAAATCGAATAGGAATCCGTAGAATGATTGATCCAACCGGAGTAACAACTCAACAGCTTCTTCTGTTTTCAAGGCAGCCATTTTGGAAGTAAAAAAATCGGGTTGGTCGAAATAAGGAATAAGAGATTGAAAAAAGCCTTTCAGAAATGATTCGTCCGGGATCTCGTAGAGAGAATTACCCATAAAACGTTCCTGAACATGAATGTTATTCTGTAGAGCGAATTGCTGTAAAAAGGCTTCTGTCAGGAAAATGGTAAACGATTTAAATGCACGCCCGTCTAATGCCGGATGTTTCCGCGTTTTTAGCAAGGTGTTTTTGCGCATGATGCCCATTTTGCCAGCTTCGAAGAAACGCGATCCTTCGGGGGTAAAGATTTCCATTGTTCCGGATATCACGATGCTCAATGCATGGTGCATAACCAATTGTTCGGTGCCGAAATGCTGTTCATGAACACATGAGAACAGCATATTTTCCTGTAGTTGATCTGCCATTACTTGGGTAATTGACTCAATAATACTTTGTCCATCGTTCTGTCTCCGAACCATTTTCGGAAGAATAGGGCCGGTTTTGCCATATATCCGCCCACATAACGCGTTTTTGGTCTTTTAGCTGAAATAGCTTTCGAAACCAAACGGGAAATAACTTCCGGTTCAGCATTTTTGGCGACTGTTTTCTCAAATGCCTGTTTGAATTTATCTGCCATGTCTTTGTAAGCAGTATTCTCAGTTGTTTTGATCAGGTTATCGTAAGCAATGGTTGCCCATTCTGATTTAACACCTCCGGGCTCAATAACCACCACATCAATTCCGAATGGGGCAACTTCCAGTCGCAGACTATCGCTCATTCCTTCTACAGCGAACTTACTGGCATGGTACCAGGCTCCGAAAGGTGTTGCTATTTTCCCTCCGATTGATGAAATGTTGATGATGGTTCCGCTTCTTTGTTTGCGCATTCCCGGAAGGACCAGTTGCGTCATACGGGCAAGACCGAATACATTCACATCCAGTTGTCTTTTGGCTTCTTCCATGGAAACTTCTTCAATTGTTCCATAAGAACCGTAGCCGGCATTATTTACCAATACGTCGATCCGGCCTTCTTTTTCCAGGATCGTTTGTACACAAGACTTCATGGATTCATCATTCGTTACATCCAATACAATGGTTTGGATACCTTGTCTGCTCAGATCATTCAATAGATCTGTTCTTCTTGCTGCACCGTAAACGATGTGTCCTTCTTTTGTCAAATCCTGAGCAAATACCTTCCCCATACCCGAAGAAGCCCCTGTAATTAAAATTACTTTTTTCATACTGTTGAATTTTATAGCACAAAGATGAGGTGAAATAAAGCCTTTGATTTTGCTCACAAGCTCAAATTAGTTTGCTCAGCGGACCATGAGCCTTTTTGGGTTTTATCTCAGGTACTGTTTGTCAAGCTGATCCTTCAGTTCCGGATGTTTTCTTAAATAGGCTGCGACAAAAGGACAATAGACCATGATTTTCTTGTTGATCTTTTTGGCATATTCAAAAGCATATTCTGCAAGTGCACTGGCGATTCCCTTTCCTGCAAGAGAATCCGGGACATTGGTATGCATAAATGCAATGTCTTTTTTATAGAATTTGTAAGTAAGCGTTGCCAGTTCGTCTCCAGCCCGGTATTCAAATTGCTGCTGTTCTTCGTTGTTGATTATTTCCGGTTTATCAGACATGATTCATTAGATATGAATTGAAAATGGTAAGGACGCAATGCGTTGCGTCCTTACCGAATTATTTGAAAAGGTCAAATTATTGCTGTTTTTCGTTGAAACTCATCATCCAGTTGATCCCGAATTTGTCCTGCCACATCCCGAAATAGTCTCCCCAAAACGTTGTGTCCATGGGCATTGTTACATTTCCTCCGGAGGAAAGTCCCTGGAACAAACGATCTGCTTCTTCTTTGCTGGAAGCGGTAATGGAAATGGAGAAATTATTTCCCTGTTTGAAGCTGGAAGCCCATTCGCCCCCCGTATCACTTCCCATCAGGATAGTTTCTTTACTGATTGGTAAAGATACGTGCATAATTTTTTCTCCCATTCCGGGTTCCATCTTGTTTGCATCGTCCTGCGGCATATCTTTGAATCGCCCTAAGTAAGGGAACTCTCCACCAAAAACGGATTTGTAAAACAGGAATGCTTCTTCGCAGTTTCCATTNNGCCATCGGGAACCGTTTCTTCATGAATTCGATATGTTCGTCCGTAATGTCAACTTCTATTTCGAGTTCTGTGGTATTCTCATTGATCTCGATCAAACGGTAAACCTCAAAACAACCCGTCCAACGAGTGGTTTTTTCGTCCAGCTCCTGTTCCTTGCATCCTTTCATGCCTCCGATATGTTTGAAAACTACCAGGGCATTTTCTTTGAAGAACATCACATCGCTGTACATTCCACTTCCGTCGGGCATCAGGAAATGGATACGTGAATTTGGTTTTAGATCCCCGTGATAATAAGAGCCTTCTCCGAAAGGGGTGGTCCAGATCTTATAATTTTCTTTGTTCCAAAGTGCTTCCCAGACCTTTTCTTTTGTTGCATTGATATTGATCGAGAAATGCAGTTTTTCGATCAGGTAAAGATAGTTGCGAAGGGATCTTTTGATGATTGCATCCCATCCCTGCTGGTATTTTTCGGGAGAAAAACTCTCACCTGCATCAGCAAAGGATTCAATTCCTTCATGAGTTAAAGTCAGCCTGGAATGATGATCATCCACCGGCTCAACGAGCCATGTAACTACCGAAGATCCTTCGGATTGTTCCGGATGTTCCCAGGAATGAACAAATTTTTTACCGGGTTCAAGTTCCAGTACTTTACAATGATGCAGGTATTTGCGAGCCTCGGATTCGTAAAAATCAAAGGTTCCGCCAACTGTTGTGGTAAAGTGGGGTATGTGAAAATACCATTTTTTGAAATGTGAAGGATTTGTAATGGCGTCCCATAAATCACGAGCGGGAACATCAAATTGCATGCTTGTTTCTACTTTCTTGTTCTTCATACTCTCCATAACCCTCTTTTTATTTTGTTCAAATGTTTAAAGGTTGAAAAGTTCAAATATGAACCATTGAACCTTTTGAACTTTTTCTATTTCCCCCATCTTTCGTACCACATGAGATAAGAAAGCAGGTACCATACTTTTACTCCAAATTCCTTTCTGCCAGCTAGAAAACTCAATTTTAACCGTTCGATTTCCTTCCAGTTAAATATTCCTGTTTCCCGCACTTTTCCTTCCGTTATATAAGTCTCCATCAAATCGCGTAATTCATGCTTTAACCAGGATTCAATCGGAATGGCAAATCCCATTTTGGGTCTGTCCATAACGGATTTAGGAATGTACTCATGCACAATCTCTTTTAGCAGCCATTTTTTGGATCCGTCCCGGAATTTCAGATCATCGGGCAATTGTGCTACGTATTCGATAAGCCTGTGGTCCAATAGAGGTTCACGGCTTTCCAAACTTACCGACATGGAAGCACGATCGACCTTCTGAAGGATGTCGTCCAGTAAGTATGTTTGATAATCCATTGCCTGGGCAAAAGCCAGGGAACTGTAGTTTTTCAATTCTTTACTGTCGAAATAAGTACTTAGCTTTTCGAATCTTTGTGTACAAATTTGATTGATCTGCTCCTCGGTAAACAGCTGACTGACACTAAGCATGATGTTCTGATCACTGGTATTGCGCAGGATCGATTTGGTCTTTTCATAGCGCTGCGCAAAATTGTATTTGTTTTTTAGCACAGGAATGGAATCCGCTGAAACCAAATCCATCACTCCTGCCACGCTTTTTCGAGCAAATCCGGGAATGCGGTTCAGTTTTTCGCCATATTTAAGGATCATCTCGTAGCGGTTATACCCTGCAAAAACTTCGTCTCCGCCATCTGCACTTAAAGCTACCGTGACGTGTTGTTTGGCAATTTTTGAAACCAAAGTAGTCGGAATTGCACTGGAATCTGCAAATGGTTCGTCATAGAAATAAGGAAGTCCAGCAATCAGGTCGATGGCCTCTTGTGCTGTACATTCCGTTTCTGTATGATTGGTCTGTAATTTCTCAGCAATTTCTTTTGCATAAGGAGCTTCGTTCAATCCTATATCCGGAACTGAAATTGTAAAAGTGCGTAAAGGTTCTGTTCTGTCTTTTTGCAGTAAGGCCGTAACGCAGGTACTGTCATATCCGCCGCTTAGAAAAACACCCACCGGAACATCTGAAACCATGCGGTATTCACAGGCAGATATTAATAGTTGTCCAGTCTCCTTTTTTGCCTCTTCCGGTGAAACAGCCAATTTTGGTTTGTTGTAATAATCATAAACATTCCAATATTGGACCGGACTGAATTTAAAATCTTTCAAGGAGCTGGAAACATAATGTCCTGGCTGTAACTTGGAACAATGNNCTTCAGATTGATCTTTTTCTCAAAATCAGGATGCTTGTGAAAAGCTTTTAATTCAGAAGCAAACAGGAACAGTCCGTTCTTATTGTAAATGAACAATGGTTTTACTCCGGCCCTGTCTCTGGCAATAAAGACGGATTCTTTTTTGGAGTCGAAAATCACAAAAGAGAACATTCCGATGAAACGGTCGAGGCACTTTTCCTTCCATTCTCCGTATGCATGCAGGATCATTTCCGTATCTGACTCAGCGAGGAAAGAATGTCCCAGTTTTTCCAATTCACTTTTAATCTCTGAAAAGTTATAGATTTCTCCGTTGAAAACAATAGTAAACTCATTCCAGGTCATGGGTTGTTTCCCCAATTCCGAAAGTTCCAGTATGGATAGCCGCCTGTGTCCTAAACCAATTTTGTAAGTAGAAGTTCCCTGGATAAATGTTCCGAATCCGTCAGGTCCGCGATGCTCAAGGGCATGTGTCATTCCTTCGAGTTCCAGTTCAGAAGAAGCTCCGTTAAAGTCAATAAATCCTGCTATTCCGCACATTCTTTGATCCTGTTTTTATCCGCGTTTTTACGGAACTAGTAAAGATATGGAAAATCCTGTAGGGGTGAAAAATTTTTCACCCCTACAGGATTTTTTAGGAGGTTGTTAACAACTCTTTTCATAAATCAGTGAAGCCTTGCTGGTATTGAATTACAGAAAATCCTAACTTTAAAGAATCATTTTAAACCCTTCAAATAATGGAAAACAAACAGAAATTACAAGAAGAAATTGCAGTGCTTGAAGCACAGTTGACGGGTGACATGTTTACAGATATGGATATCAAGGATAAAATCCACAATCTGAAAATGCAGGTAGAAGGTGTTCGTCCGATGGACAGCTACATCGAATGCGTTGGTTGCGGTTCTTAAGAAAAGAATTCAAGTCAAAACCGAAAAAGGTGCCTGATTCCTCATTTGATGGAAAGGCGCCTTTTTTTGTTGGTCGTTTTTGTGATAGTTAAATTTAGCAATAGCGCCTGAAAACTATCAGCTAAGCAGTTTTAGATAGTGCTCTTTCCAAACATCCGAACTCCATTGTTCTTTGATCGATTTGACGGCATTTTTCCCCAGTTCTTTTCGCATGAATCCATTTTCCAGGAGCATGCGCAAAGCATTTTCCCATTCTTCCGTAGTTTCTGCTACAAAACCATTGTTTCCGTGTTGAATGATTTTAGTATTTACACCAACCGGCGAAACAATTGCCGCCATTCCAAGCGCCATGTATTGAAGTGCCTTAAATCCGCATTTCCCTTCCGACCAGACATCCAGTACAAGCGGCATTACTCCTATGTGTATTTCAGCGAGGTCATTAATTTCTGTTTCTTCTCTCCAATCCATATAAACCAGGGATTTTAAATCATAGTTCGGTTTTTTGTTGGAGATCACTTTAAACTTAAAATCAAATTCACGTTCCAGTTTTCGCAAAACAGGTACGATGAAATCCAGGTAATGCATGGTGGAATGTGTTCCTGTCCAACCTATTACCAGCGGGAAGCTGTTCTGGTTGACGAGCTGTGTATGCTGGTTCTGAATGTCAATAGTAGTTGGGATGACCGCTACCTGTGAATTGAATCTGCGGGCATAATTAGCCAGGAATTCGTTTCCTGCACTTACTTTGGAAGCCCATTTGATGAGGTAAGGTACTTTCCAATAGCATTTGAGCTTTTGAAAACGGGCATTTGCAGCGCTGTAATTGGGGATCCAGATCGCATCGTCGAAATCATAAACGTATTTCCGGCGCATAACTTTTACAAGAATCCATTCGAATACGGGCGGGCCTAAGTGAGCCATTTCGCGGTGCATAAAAATGTGTTTTGCTCCGATCAAGCGAAATAGAAGAACCCACCGACGAATAAAGTTATAGTTTAAATCCAGGAACTTTTGAATGAAAAGGCCTCTTTTATACAATCTTTTCCAGCTTTTTAGGGTGTGAAACGAATGATAATGAATTTCAAAACCATTTTCCTCCAGAAAATCCAGATATTGCTCAAATCGAAAGCGTTGAGAAGGGGCTTCACCTTTTGGGTATGGAGCAATAATATGAAGTTTGTTCAATTTCACCACGGCAAAAATGCCTTTTTTTCTAACACTAAATGAATTAAATGATGTGAAATCTTTAAAAAGCATCTAATTTATTTGCCGGGTAGAAAAATTACATTAGTTTTGTCGCACTTAAACATTTAAATAAAGTTTTGACTTATGAAAAAATTGTTCGTTTACGGATGTGTTGCGGTATTAGGTGCTGCAGCTTTGGCTTCTTGCAAAAAAGACTATGTTTGTAAATTTGGTGACGGTTACCCAGATGTAACTTACAGCAAATTGAACAAAACTGAAGCTACTGCAGCTGAGTCAGCATGTAAATTGGGTGGTGGAACTTGGAGCAAAAAATAATTTTGTCAACCAACACCTTAAAAACATTAAGCCTCGAGTTTCGAGGCTTTTTTTATGCTTCATTTTTTTAAATCAACCAATGAACCGGTCATAAACGGAGAAATATCCTGCCACACCTTTTTCCAGGCCGAAATATTCATTGGCACCTGCCATTGTTTTTTCTTTATTAAAACCAGGGAAATCCAAAGAGAAAGAACTCAGACTGGTTTCTGTTGTGTCTTTTAAAACAAGACCTGCATTGTAACGCTGCACGATTTGATCGGTATCACCAACTCCAGCGTTGCAAATAAGCGGGATTCCCATAGCCATAATCTCACCTTGTTTGGTTGGAGAAGAAGCTTTTTTGGAAAAACTGGGACGAATAAAAAAGATCGAACAATCAAAAAGTGAAATGTAACCGGGAACTTTTTGATGCTGAACAGAAACAACACGCAGAGAATCGGAATCGATTCCCAATTCCCTGGCTTCCGTTTGAATGGTAGATGGTGATTCCCGTGTTATGAACAGGAAAACAGCATTTGGTTTTAAATGAGTGATGTGTCTGAATGCCAGGAGCATTTCTCGCAACTGGTACCAGGTCCCGATGGAGCCTACGTATCCTACAATGTATTTACCGTTTAAATGATATTCCGATTTCTTAATCTCCAGTGAGCCAGAATCTGTTTTTTTGGGGTCGAACAGGTTTAGATCCACACAGCATGGAATAACCTGGATTTTTTCATGGGTAACACCTTTCAGGTTCCAGGATAAAATTTCCTTTTTTCCGATTTCAGTCAGACTGACAATGGCGTCGCTTTCTTCAAAGTATCTGCGTTCCATCTTTTTGAAATAAGAATAGATGAATTTAAAAAGCGGGTTTTTCAAATTCCAGATCTTTCCTTCTACACGCTCATCAGCCCAAAAACCACGCATATCGAAAAGCATTCTGACTCCTTTTTCCTGCTTCAGTTTTAAACCCACCATAGCGCTGATATAACTTCTGCAGTGCACCAATTGAAACTGTTTTTCCCGGTGAAGTTCAAAAGCCAATTTACGCATCCTGCGAATATCCAGTAAGGTTGAAAGTACCGGAGGATTTTTCGTATAAACAAGAGGCTTCCAAAGAATGTTGTGTTCTATGCAGAGAATTTCTATTTTTCCCTTTTCCTGGGAATAGCGGTCTGATTTCTCGAAACTGATCAGTGTAAATCGAAATCCCTTTTTGCTCAGTCCAATCAAATATGGCAATACCTGGCTTTGTCCCAAAGGATCAGTCATGCCGTCATACGACAAGTAAAGGACATTCTTCATTCCACGGTTGCAGTTACACTGATGATTAAATTAACTTCCGATCAATTTACAGCTTTATCTCAGATTATTCAAAATTATCTGAATGCCTTTTTCCAGTGAAGTGAAGGGCCTTCCTAATAATTGGCTCATTTTTGCGATATCCGGTTGTCTTCGGGTCATATCGCCTTCTTCCAAAGGTGGTAAGTGAATGATTTTGGATTGGGAGTTCGTCAGACGAATAATTGTTTCTGCCAATTCCATGATGGTCACAATGTCACCGTTCCCGATGTTTGCCACATCATTTACAATCAGGTCAGACTCCATTGCTTTGATACAAGCATCCAGGTGGTCTTCAATGAAACAAAAAGTTCTTGTCTGAGTACCGTCCCCGTAAATCGGAATATCTTTGTTGGCAAGAGCAAGACGGATAAAGCGGGACATCACAAAATCGGTACTTTGTTTAGGGCCGTAAGTGTTGAAAAAGCGGAAAATGGTGTAATCCAATCCGTACTCCTGGTGATAGGAACGAAAATAAGATTCACCTACATTTTTTACAACAGCATAGGGGAGTCGAGAATTAAGCGGGGTTATTGTTTCATGCTGCGGTAAATGAACCGGCTCGCCGTAAACTTCCGAAGAGGAAGAATAGAAAACACGTCTTACCCCTGTTCGTTTCGACAAATCAAGAATATTGCGGATACCATAGATGTCATCCAAAACCATGATAGGATTTTCCAAGGTTCTTTTCACACCAACAACGGCCGCATAGTGGAAAACGTAGTCGAAATTATAAAGGCTGAAAATCGGGGCAATGTCATCGAAATTATTGACATTTCCGTGAATGAATTTACAGTTCGTGTGCTGCGGGATATTTTCTTTTCTTCCCGTCAGGAAATTGTCCACTAAAACCACAAAATAATCCGGGTTTTCCAGCAGCTTGTCAGCAAGGGAAGAAGGAATAAAACCTGCTCCTCCGGTAATCAATATATTCTTTTTTGACTGGTTCATTAACTATCTTTTTGGAAATAAGAAGCGATAAACGCTGTAGACGAAGTTAATTCGCTTTTTTGAATTAGGGAAATCTTTATAAGTCAAAGGTTTTTGTCGGAGTATCTTATCAAACTCTTCCGGGGAGATTTGCAGCTTTTTACAAATGAAATGTTTCTCTCTTCCAATGGTTTCCACATTGTAAGGAAGATTTTTTAGTTCTTCTAAGGCTTCTTCCCGCGTAATTTGTCCGGAGCATATTTGCGTTGAAAAAGTTGCCAATCGGTAGTCAAAACCGTACTTTACAGGCATCATGTAAGATTGCCAAAAACTTGTATAACGCGATTCATGATGTTTTCTGTCAGGGAATTTACATCCCAGTTCTTTTTCCAGGAGTAAACGAGCCTCGTCCTTATTGTAGTCGATAAAGTTTAACGGATAATACGTTTTAATCCCCTTGATCATCTTATACCAGAACTCTTTACATAGACCGAATCCGGGTGTTTTCTTCCGTTTAACCTTACTGAATTTACGAACGATGTAGCGATAGAGTTTCATGTCTTTCATAACATGATATCCCCATTGCAGCGGTAAAATTCCTTCTGATGAATAATTTCCCCCGGAAAGAATGGTTTTCACACCGTGTTTATCGGCGATCTGGTGCAAGGCTGCTGGAATGGCTAAATCACTTGGGATTTCAATATCAACAATGGAAGATCTCAAAAAAGCCAGTTGGATTTCCCGGAATTCTGACCAATCAAGCACTACGGTTTCCAGGTCCAGGTCTAGTTTCTCCGCAACGGTTTGAATATTTTGGACAGCCAATTCAGTATTCCAGCCATTATCCAGATGGACCAGCAATGGATTCAATCCGTTTATTTTGGCATAATACGCAGTATAGCAGCTGTCAACGCCTCCACTGATCCCGATTATCGAATCATATGATTTTTGACCGCCTTTGGATTTTATTTGTTCGAAGAGGTTTCTGACTCTTTCTTCGTTTCTTTTCGGATCATCAAATAAGGGATTAATCCTCAGTATGTAATCGGTGCAATGATTACAGGTACCGTCAGCATTGAACACAATATCCGGATCACTAGTGTCCATCACGCATCTTACGCATTGTTGATATTGGGAATCAAGCATCCTGCAAATTTAACAGCATCTGCTTATGATCGGGCATTTTTTTAGACTAAAAAATAAGTAGAAGTATTGAATGAACATTTGACAACTTCAGGTGAACGTTTGCAGAAAATTACAAAACAAGGTGTTTCAACGTTGCCCAAAATACCCGCTGCTTCAAGGCGCTTTTATGTTCACGCAATGCTTTTTTCAGGTAGAAGAAACCTTTTCGCTTGTGGTTATTGAAAGCCAGGTCCACGGCGAGTATGAGGTAATTGCGCATGACAAAATACCGGTAATCGTTTCCTAAAAATTGCTTTAAAGCCTCGTTTTCATCAATGTATTTCAGGAAAGTTAAAAACCGTGTTTCCAGTTTGTTGGGATCGGTCATTGTATTGACGCTTCGTTCGTCGTGCTGGATAAGGAACGATGTAATTTCCGCAGACTGATGAAATCGATATTTCGCGAGTAAACGCAGCCATAATTCATAATCTTCACTGGCACTTAATGCACGGTCTTCTATGAATGGGTTCTCAAGAGCAATGTCCCTGCGAACGATCACGGGATTACAGGCCAGGTAATTTCCTTCGATCAGGAAATCTTTCCGCCGCTTTTTTCCGCCCGAATAAGTAGACTGAACAGGAGTAAGTTTCCCGGAAACGGAGTCTTTAATCTGGTACATGACATTTACTACTTCCGGGTTTTCATGCCGGGTGCAAAGCTCTTTGATATGTGCTACATGGTGCGGAAGCATTTCGTCATCACTGTCGAACCAATTGATGTACTCGCCTCTGGCATATTCCGTTCCGCGATTTCTTGCAGCACCGCGTTCGCTGTTGGAAATGCGGAAATAACGCACTTTCTCCGAAAGAAACGGCTGAACGATTTCTTCGGTATTATCCGAACTTCCATCGTCAATTACAATCACTTCAAAATCATCACAGGATTGATCCAGAACCCTTTTTAGCGTGTGTTCGATCAAGTGTGCACGATTGTATGTCGGAATAACGATTGAAAGGAACATGAGTCAGGACCTGTAAAGTGTTTGAAGATTTGAAATGTAGGTATCGAAGCCGAATAAATGATTTACATCCCGAACACCATTCGTTTTCAGTTTTGTGCAGAGCTGTTCGTCGTTCAGTATTCGGATCATTGCATCATAAATAGCATTCGAATCCCGGAATGGAACAACCAGTGCATTTTCTTCGTGCACTATAAATTCCCTGGCAACTCCGCTTAATGTGAAAATGGAAGGGATTCCGGCAGCCAATGCCTCCACGTAGGTTTGTCCGAAAGCCTCACAGTTTTCATTAACAGGAACGTGAACATAAAAGTCAAACAACCGGTAGAGATCGAAAACATTGTTTTCAAAAGGGATAACACGGTAGCTTTGTTTTGGAAGCTGGTTGAGCTTGTTTTTTATTTCTGACACATAGTCTCCATGTTCCGAAGCTCCGAAAAGGCACAATAATCCGTCCGGGTATTGTTTCAGTAATTCACTGAAAGCATCGATCGTGTATTGGATTCCTTTCCATTCCATCCACCGGGCAATGACACCGACAACCGGTTTTTGATTGTTGGAATTGTATTGGTTTTGGAGTCTTTTCAATTCCTGCGGATCATGTACTGAGAATTTTTGCAGGTTGAATCCGTGGTGGATCAGTACTCGTTTGTAATCCGGGACCCCTTGTTTTTTTAGCAGATCATCGATGTTCTGCGAAATGGAAACAATCTTTGTAGCTAATCTGTTTTGGATTTTATCTATTAATCGTTCTTTCCAATGAATATTCAACGGTTCACCGGAATGACGTGTGTAGATACGATGAGGTATTCCGGAAAGTTTTGCTCCCCACAAACCAATCCAGTTGGCATGGGCTAAATGACAATGGACGTGTGTGATGTTCAGGTCCTTCAGCAGGTTTTTACATACTTTGATTGCGGTTCGTGACTTTAACAAATTTTTCACCTCAATCAGGTGTACTGTAAATCCATTTTCCTGAAGGAATCGATGAAGAATCCCATCTCTTGAATTAATGAGTATGTAGCATGCATCGATTCCTTTTGCCTTCAATTCGATAGCTGTTTGCTCAAAGTAAACGGCTTTATTGATGTCTGATATGATGTAGCAAATTTTCAAAAAGAGGAATTTGAGCTAAAATTATTGTTTATTTTCAGAATGGTAGAAATCCGGCATCATTGAATCCACAGTTTTTTGAAGTAATCCCTGTAGGATTCTATATTGTGATGGGTCTTAACATATTTCTGTTTATTCGGATTGACTGAGTTACCGGCAAGGACTTGACAAATTAATTCCCGGATGCGAGCCTCGGCATTCAGAATGTTAACATTGACAATAGGAGCTTCAGGGGGCAAATATTCCAACAGTTCGTGTTCGATGAAGCAAACGACTTCACAATCAAGCATCAGTGCTTCAACGGCTTTCAGACCATACCATCCAATAACCAGCTGATCAATAACGATGTCGCTTTCAGCCATTTTGTTCAAAAGATCATAACGAGTTGTCGGGTACGATTTGATTTCCTTCAGTTTATTAACCGGGGTAATAAATTCGATCGAATCGCCGAATTCTTCTTTCAGGTTTGCAAAAATCCGGTCCAGATGTCCGCTTCCTTTGGTTTTTGTCGCAGACGGCGAGTGTAAAATGGAAACGGTATTTCTTGCTGTGGATGTCTTTTCCGAATCTTCATAAATGAAATGTCCGAAATCCAGGAAAAC
>DJFP01000202.1:29811-30491 GCA_002432565.1 Flavobacteriales bacterium UBA5869 | reverse complement strand
GTTTCCCTGGATTCTTTTGTGAAAAAGATTACTTATCAAAAAATCAGCGATAAGGGGCTGGAAAACCTGGGTCAAACGGTTATCACGATGGCAGAAGCAGAAGAACTGCAGGGACATGCGAATGCTATTAAGATACGGTTGGAATTGAAGCAGAGTAAGAGTGAGAGCGGGATGGATATAACACGTTTTTTGCGCACGGATTTAAGGAACGTTCAGCCTTATAGTTCGGCCAGGGATGAGTTTGACGGCACCGGAAAAATCTTCCTGGATGCCAATGAACATGCTTTTGAAACAGCTTACAACCGCTATCCGGACCCGAAACAAAAAGAGCTGAAAAAGGTTATTAGTGAACTGAAAGGACTCGGTCCCGAGCATGTATTCTTAGGGAACGGATCTGACGAAGTGCTGGATTTGATTTTTCGCCTGACCGGCACTCCATTTTTGGATTCCGTTGCTTTCTTAAATCCTTCCTACGGGATGTATACGGTGCTTGCCCGATTAAATGGTTTAAAACCCCTGAAAATTAACATGGATAACCAATTTCAGATTTCAGTTTCGGAAATTTTACTTCAGGCAGAAGATGCTAAACTATTGGTAATCTGCAATCCGAATAATCCTACTGGAAATCGTATTCCGAAAACAGAATTGCTTGAAATTGTAAGGGGATTCAACGGATTGGT
>DJFP01000202.1:12865-29790 GCA_002432565.1 Flavobacteriales bacterium UBA5869 | reverse complement strand
GGTCTGCGCATCGGGATGGCAATTGCTTCAAAAGCCTGGGTTACAGCTTTAGACCGGATAAAACCGCCCTACAATTTGAGTTCTGTCGTCCAGGAAACAGCTGTAAAAGCTCTAAAAGAGATTCCATGGAATGAACTGAATGCTGAGATTATCCGGGAACGGGAGCGCCTGGCTGTTTTTCTGAAATCGCAATCCCTGGTCACGGAGGTTTTTCCGTCAGAAACCAATTTTATCCTTTTCCGGATTCCGAATGCTTCGGCTGTTTATGAAGTACTGCTTGAAAATGGAGTAGTGGTTCGGGACAGAAGCAGTCAGTTCAATTGTTCGGATACTTTGCGGGTAAGCGTTGGAACACCAGAAGCAAATAATCGATTTATTCAAATTATGGAGACATTATGAAACAAAAAGTGCTATTTATTGACCGAGATGGGACAATCATCAAAGAACCGATCGGCTACCAGGTCGATTCCTGGTCGAAACTTCAATTTTTGGAAGGGGTGATCTCAGCCCTGAAAACCATTGTTTCCTGGAATGAGTACGAACTCGTTTTGGTATCAAACCAGGATGGATTGGGGACGGAAAGTTTTCCCTTTGAAGATTTTGAAGGCCCGCACCAACTTATACTTGAGATCCTGGAAAGTGAAGGGATTGTTTTTTCAGAAGTACTTATTGACCGCTCTTTTCCGGAAGAACAATCTCTGAATAGAAAGCCGCGTACCGGGATGTTGAGCAAGTATTTTTCCGAAACGTACGATCTGGAAAACTCGTTTGTTATCGGCGACCGCTGGACAGATGTTGAATTGGCTAAGAATCTTGGGTGCAAAGCTTTTTTACTGGAAACGAAAGCAATCGAATGCAGTTCGGAATTGCAGTATTCAAAAAAGGAACTGGAAATGGTCATTCAACGAAGAGTTGCAAACTGGTCCGATTTGGTTGCTGATTTGCGCTTAGGAACCCGGAAAGTGACAGTACACAGAAGTACTTCAGAAACAGATTGTCGTATTGAGCTGGATTTGGACGGCACAGGCATTTCAAGGATCCAAACAGGGATTGCCTTTTTTGATCACATGCTGGAACAGCTTGCACGGCATGGACAAATGGATATCGAATTGACGACCAATGGCGATTTACAGATCGATGAGCACCATACCATAGAAGATACCGCTTTGACTCTTGGTCTTGCAATTGATCAGGCACTGGGCTCCAAACGCGGCATCGAACGTTACGGGTTCTGTTTACCCATGGATGACTGTATTGCAACTTGTGCAATCGATTTTGGTGGTCGGCCGGAATTGATTTGGGAAGTAGAACTGAAGCGTGAATTTGTTGGAAAACTCCCAACGGAAATGGTTCAGCACTTTTTCAAATCATTCTGTTTTACAGCACGTTGCAATCTTTATATTCAAGCAAAGGGTGAAAACGAACACCACAAGATCGAAGCTGTCTTTAAATCATTTGCAAAAGCCATTTTGATGGCCAAAAGAAGAAACGGAAATTTAGATCTACTGCCGACAACTAAAAACGAGCTCTGATGAAAATAGCAATTATTGATTATGGGGCCGGAAACTTGTTTTCAATCCGGCAGGCCTTTAAAAGATTGGGTTATGATACTGTTTTGACAGCTGATGAAAAGGAGATCAGGTCTGCAACACACGTTATTTTTCCGGGAGTAGGTCACGCCAGAAGTGCCATGGATCAATTACGGAAAAAAGGGCTCGATCTGGTTATCCCGACTTTGGAGCAGCCTGTACTGGGGATCTGCCTGGGAATGCAGTTGATGTGCGGTTGGAATGAGGAAGGAGACCTTTCTGGTTTGGGGATTTTCCAGGCTTCTGTACGATCCCTGAAGTCACAATTGGCGACTCCCCAAATTTACCAGCTTGTCAGCCAAGGATCACAAACTGTTGGCTTTGAAAACGCAATACCTGATTTATGCTCGAATTATCCGGTACCTCATATCGGTTGGAACGATGTACAGCTAAACGGAAAATCGGAAGTATTTTACTTCGTTCACAGCTATGTAGCCGATATTTGCGAAAATACGTGGGGTATTGCCAATTATCCTGCTCCATTTTCCGCTGCACTCAAAAAAGACAATTTCTTCGGAGTCCAGTTTCACCCGGAAAAAAGTGGAAAAGCCGGAGAAAAATTACTCACTCAATTTTTAAATACATGATAGCAATACCCGCAATTGATTTAATAAACAATGAAGTTGTCCGCTTATTCCAGGGAGATTACGGACAACAAACGACTTATTCGCAGAATGCTGCAGCGTATGCTTCCGAGATTGCATCTCATGGTTTGAAGCATCTGCACCTGGTAGATTTGTCAGGTGCTAAAGCAGGCCGGTTAATTCACGAAGAATTGATGTGGGAAATTGTTTCTCAAACAGGATTGAAAGTAGACTTTGGAGGAGGAATAAAAACGGCTGAGGATGTTGACAGACTGCTAAAATCAGGTGCCAACCAGGTCGTAATCGGAAGTTTGTGTGTGAATGAACCGGAAAAAGTGGTCGACTGGATAAAAACATTCGGTTCGGAAAGATTTATACTGGCGTTGGACACGGATGGAAATAAGCTAAAAGTCAACGGATGGCAGGATGATTCGGGTAAAACACTGGAAGANNTCCGGTCCGAATGTAGCCTTGTATGAAAGACTCGTTCAACAATTTCCGGATCAGCGCTGGATAGCAAGCGGCGGGGTCGAATCGCTATCCGATTTGGAAGAACTCAGGGAAGCAGGCTGTTATGCATGTGTTATTGGCAAAGCACTGCTGGACGGAAAAATAACACTAAGCGAGCTAAAACAATTCAACGATGCAGGTCTATAAACGAATCATTCCCTGTTTGGACATTCAAAACGGAAGAACGGTAAAAGGGGTGAACTTTGAAGCAATCCGTGATGCCGGAGATCCGGTTGAATTGGCTCGGTTTTATGCCGGTCAGGGTGCTGATGAATTGGTTTTGCTGGATATTTCGGCTACGAACGAGAAAAGATCAACTTTTATCCCGGTGGTAAAAGCAGTTGCAGAGCAGGTAAACATTCCATTTACTGTCGGAGGCGGGATTTCGTCAGTAGAAAACGCACGTACGTTGCTGAGGAGCGGAGCNNGGAGTGGAGCCGATAAAATAGCTGTCAATTCATCGGCTGTTAAACGCCCCGAATTAATCACAGAACTGGCAGATCAGTATGGTAAACAATGTGTTGTGGCGGCAGTTGATATCCGGAAAGTCAACAGCGGTTGGACCGTTCATACACACGGAGGGAAAAATAATACGGGAATAGAAGCTTTTGAATGGATTATGAAGGTTGTTTCACTCGGAGCAGGGGAACTGCTCATTACTTCTATGGATGGAGATGGTACTAAAAACGGCTTTGCACTGGGTTTTTATCAAAAAGTGCAGGAACTTGTCACCGTTCCCATCATTGCATCCGGCGGCGCAGGAACAATTGCTCATTTTGAAGAACTATTTACACAGACAGCTGTTACCGGCGGATTAGCTGCCAGTGTTTTCCATTTCGGGGAGATTGCCATTTCGGAATTGAAAAACGAGTTGAGGAACACAATAAGAATCAGATAGAAATCATGAAATACGACGAAAACGGATTGATTCCGGCAATTATCCAAGACGCACAGACAAACCAAGTCTTGATGCTTGGTTATATGAACCAGGATTCATTCAGGCAAACATTGGAAACAAAACTAGTTACCTTCTTTTCCCGCTCCAGGAATGAGCTTTGGGTGAAAGGAGCAACTTCTGGCAATTATTTGGAATTGATCGATTGGTCATTGGATTGTGATGAAGATACTTTGCTTGTATTGGCAGAGGCAAAAGGCCCGACTTGCCACACAGGAACAGCTTCCTGTTTTGGAGATAGAAAAAACGATTCATACGATGTCTTAAACAAATTGATCCAAACTATTGATGAGCGATTTACAACTCCGAAAGAAGGATCTTATATTCAGTCGCTCATTGAAAAGGGATTACCTAAGATTGCGCAGAAAGTCGGGGAGGAAGGGGTAGAAATCGTTATAGAAGCTATGCGGAATGAACCACAGCTTTTCAAAGAAGAAGCTGCTGATTTGTTGTTTCACTATTTAGTTCTTTTGCGGGCAAAGGAAGTGGGTTTTGATGAAGTCCTGGAGGTTTTATCAGCACGAGTCAGAGACTCGCGCTAACAGGTTTTATTGCAATGTTGGTATTTCGTGATGTTTCGAAATTCCAATATTCAAAAATCGGAAGATAATTTCTCTGCCCAGAGATCGTGAATTAATTCCAGTTCATCCAGTTTTTCGATGGATGTACAGCAGGAACGCATTTTGGAACGCCAGTCTTCCGAATCAAAACCTTCCAGGCTTGATTGGTCCAAGGTTTGTTTATCGGGCCATTGTGCAATTCCTATGTAGGAAGTTTCTGAAGATTTGTAGAGACGGGATCCCAAACTACCGCAATGCCGGTAAATCAATTTGGTAACTTCTTTCCAGGATTCTTCGAATGCTTCGTTTTGCCCGGGATGGATATTGAAACGATAAGTTATAGTGTACATGGCTGCCATTAATCAGTTATGGTTATAATCACATTTCCTGTTTTTTCACCGGTCATTGCATATTCATACGCTTTCGCTATTTCTTCCAATGAATATTCGTGGTCGATAACCGGTTGAAACAGCTCCTTTTCCAAAAGGTCTTTAATATACGGAAGTGTCTTTTTAATACTAAATGGTACCGGGAAAATTACTTTCCTTTTGCTTCCAAGCGGCGTAATGAGCGCTAAAAGCAGATTTTGTGAATAAGGTCCCAATTCAGATGATATATAAACTCCTTTCTCTTTTAAGATTGGCTTACATTTCCCAAAGGTGCTTTTTCCAACTGCATCAAATACGAAATCATATTTCTCTGTGTCTTTTGTGAAGTCTTCTTTCGAATAGTCAATAACTTTGTCTGCTCCAAGTGATTTTACCAAGTTACAATTCCTGGTATTGCAAGTGGCTGTTATACGAACATCAAATTGCTTCGAAAATTGCAAAAGTGCGGATCCAATTGCGCCAGTTGCACCGTTGATCAGGACGTTCTGCCCAGATTTCATGGAAACTTTATGAATGAATGAATAAGCATAGTGCGCACCTTCCATACTGGCAGCAGCCTGTTTGAAATCACACTTGTCCGGAATGCGTAAAACGTTTCCTTTTGGTGTAATTACCAGGTATTCAGCTTGTGATTCCAGTCCGAGATCAGTAAACCCGAATACACGATCACGGATAGCAAAGGAATGGATACTTTTGCCGACAGCTTCTACAGTCCCGGAAAAGTCGGTGCCTAAAATAGCTTTTCGGGGTTTGAAAAAGCCGAGTACAAATCGCATGATAAACGGCTTCGCAGTCAGATTGGCGCAGTCAGTTCTGTTTACCGTCGTTGCATGTACTTTGATGAGTAATTGGTCGTCCTCTGGCACCGGTTTCTCCAATTCTTCGATTCGAATGGCCGTAGGCGGACCATAAACTTTTCTAATAGCGGCTTTCATTATATCATCGTTTAATTATTCCCGCATTTAGCTCATTTTAAAGGTTTTACCAATGCTTCTCAAAATAAGCCTTATCAAACACTTTTTCGTTGTGCTTGAAAAGGGTAGACGCTGTGTTTTTCAAATGCATCGGGTCTTTCTTTCCGAAAAGTTTTGTGAGCATTGCAATCGGGAAGAGAAAGAGGTAGAAAATGAGGGTCAGAACAATGTTCGGAACAATGTAACTCAGAACAAGAGCCAGTTTCATCCATAAGAAATCGATCCATTTCGCAATGAAATCGGAAAGTACTCCCGCTAAACCAACAAAGAATGCTACAGACAAACTCCATTTCCATTTGGTGATCAGGTAGATCAGTACAAAACCGACCACAATAGTCAGGACCGTTTTAGCAGGATTGGAAGCTTTTTGTTTCGGAGCACTCATGAAATCGGGGACTTAGAACAAGGAATAAATGAACGGTGCAATAGCGCTGGTACCACCAAAAACGATCAGGACCCCGATTAATAACAGGATAATGATTACCGGTGCTAACCAAAATTTCTTTCGCTCTTTCATAAAGCGCCATAAGTCGCGTAAAAATTCCATTTGGTTTTCAAATTTTAATTCTTCTGTTCCTTCAGCTTCATCTTCTGAAGAAGGTATTTTGCCATTAATTTGTTTGTCTCCGAATTCGGATGGGAATCACCGTCAAGGGTGTATTTCCCGTAATACTTAATTGTATTTGACAAATCTATAAACTTAATCTTCTTTTTGGTCAAATAAGATTTAAAAATGCGCATTTCTTCCGGAGTATAGGCTATATAATTCGGNNTTCCAGTACCATTTCTGTCACCAGGTCGAAGTGTGAATCATTTAGTTTCAATGGAAGATCAGCTTCGAAATACTTCACAATGTTGGTTTGGTACAAACGTTCATACCATCCCGAAACAAAAGGGCGGCCGTCTTTAAACAGTTTGTTGCGGACCAGTTTCCCGTCTTTCATTTCATAGTAAGGCGCTAAGTGCAGCCATTCTGTATAGCGGTGCATCGTTCCGATTGCGCGGTATATATGGTCCCAAAAGAATATATAGTACCCGCAGCCGTCCTTCTCAGCAACCTGTTTCGATAAATCGCGGTATTGGAACTGGGCCAGCATGTGGTTTGTTCCGGTAGCAGAAATACAGAAATTGTAAGAATTGGCATCCGGAGACTGTTGCTGTACATGGTAAGCAAGTGTTTGATTGTCTTCCAATCCATAACCGAAACCAATAGAACACCCAAAAAACAGGTTGTATTTTGTTTTCGTGGAATCGAAGTCCGGTGTAATGCGCTTATTCATGTGGTCGATCGCGAAATGCACATCGAAAACGGTGTCGGTGCCGTTCACTTTTACTTCGTGGTAAACGCTGTCAGGATAGTAAGTTGCTCCAACCTGTCGCGCAATGTGTTTTTCCGGAAGATCCGGGATGCTGAAATCTTTTTTGAATGCGGAAGGCATTCCCAGAACAAAAAACAAGATTGTCTCCAGTAAGAACAGGAGTAAAGCAATCAATGTAAGATTCGCCAGAATTACCCGTTTTCCTTTCAGGAAGAGCAAATAGAAGCAGGTAAGAATAAACAGCAGCGACAAGTATTTCCACAAACGCAACCAGCCAAAGACCTCAGAACCGATGCCATTTTTGGTAACATTGTAGGAAAATAAACTGATAACGGCCAAAATCAGGACAATGAATGTCCGTTTATTTGCTTTGACGAATGCTTTGAATTTATTCATCATTTTGNNCGGAAAGCATCATATGGGGTACAAACGATCGGTTCGCCTCTTACATTGAAACTGGTATTGACCACTAATCCATAAGAAGTTTGGTTCTTAAACTCCTGAATTAATGCATGGTAACGCGGGTTTGTCTCCTTGTAAACTGATTGCACACGCGCTGAGAAATCTAAGTGGGTAATCGATTGCAAATCACTGCGCTGATGGTACAAACGCTCCCATAACGGTAAATCGTTGTAATTGTCAGGCAATTTTAGTCTTCTGCTTTCTTTAACCGGAGCAACAACAAGCATGTATGGTGAATCGGCCTGCAGGTCGAAATACTCGCGGGCATCTTCAGCCAAAACAGAAGGCGCAAAAGGTCTGAATCCTTCGCGGTATTTGATTTTCAGGTTTAATTTTTTCTGCATTTCAGGATTTCGGGCATCTCCTAAGATACTTCGGTTACCCAAAGCACGAGGGCCAAATTCCATTCTTCCCTGGAACCAGCCAACCACATTTCCTTCGGCCAGTTTCGAAGCTGCAAATTTGGTCAGATCACCGAAATCATCGTATTTCTTGTAGCGTGCATTCGTACGCTTATTCATCGATTGAATTTCTTTCTCCGAATAATCCGGACCCAAATAAGTTCCGTTCATCTGATCGTACTTGTAATCAATCACACGCTCTTCTTCGAAATACATGTGAGAAACCGCTAAAGCAGCACCCAAAGCTCCGCCGGCATCGCCGGAAGCAGCCTGGATATAGATTTCTTTGAAAATATTCTCTTCCAGCAGTTTTCCGTTTGCTACACAATTTAGTGCAACTCCACCAGCCATGCATAAATAGTCGGAATTGGTCTGACGTTTCGCTTCCTTAGCCATCAGGATGACGATTTCTTCCGTTACCTTTTGAATAGCAATTGCCAGGTTGCAATGGACCTGTTCCAGTTCAGATTCGCCTTCTCTTCGCGCAACACCAAACAGTTCTTTCCATTTCTGGTCGTGAACCATGCGGAGTCCTGTTGCGTAGTTGAAGTACTTTTGGTTTAGCCAGATCGATCCATCTTCTTTAATATCAACCAGTTCTGATTTTATCTTTTTGATGAATTCCTGGGTTTGATCGGCATGTTCATTTCCATAAGGTGCCAAGCCCATCAATTTGTATTCCCCGGAATTAACCGTGAATCCTAAGTAATATGTAAACGCGCTGTAAAGCAATCCCACAGAATGCGGGAATTCCATTTCACGTAACAATTCGATTTTTTCACCTTTCCCCAAACCAATTGATGCGGTACACCATTCACCAACACCATCGATCGTTAGAATCGCTGATTCCGGAAATGAAGAAGGATAGAAAGCACTTGCCGCATGAGATAAATGGTGTTCCGGGAAAAGCATTTTCACTTTCTTTTTATCATAAGCTCCTACCTCCTTTAAACCGTCATGAATCATTTTCTTCAGGAACATCTTCTCGTTGATCCAAACCGGAATTGCTTTTAAGAAGGAAACAAGCCCTTTTGGGGAAAAGGAATAATAAGTTTGAAGCAGTCGTTCAAATTTCAGGAGCGGTTTGTCGTAAAATACAATCGCATCCAGGTCATCAATCTCAAGCCCGGCTTCTTCCAGGCAATATTTCACAGCCTGTACCGGGAAATCCGGAGTGTGCTTATCGCGCGTGAATCGTTCTTCCTGAGCTGCGGCAATAATTCTGCCTCCAATAACCAGGGCAGCAGCCGAATCATGATAGAAGGCAGAAATCCCTAAGACTTTTTTCATTCGCGCAATTTATTCTGTTTCACTAACGCTAAAAACGCCAGTTCATTTTGATAAGGAACAAAATTAATTCATTAATCATAGGAAGCAAGAGCACGCTGATATTATTCATTAAGAATTAACTGTTGAAACTGAATAATATTCTGCACGCATAAATATTTTGTAACTTTACATCAAAAAAAGGATGGAATTGTTTAACAAAGTTATATCTATACGCTGGTCGGACCTGGATCCCAATTATCATGTCAGACACAGCGCATATTACGATTGGGGAGCTCAGCAACGTGTGGAGGTGTTGAATAATTTGGGCCTTTCATTAAAGGTGATGCAGGAAAATCATTTCGGACCGATCTTATTCCGTGAGGAATGTGTTTTCAGGAAAGAAATCCACATGCATGATGAAGTAACAATCAGCCTTGCAATCAAATCGATTGCTGAGGATGGATCACGCTGGACCATGCAACACTTGCTAACGAACCAAAGAGGGGAATTGTGTGCGACTATTACAATCGACGGTGCCTGGATCGATACGCAGAAACGCAAGCTGGCCAATCCAACACCGGAGGTTGTTATTGAAACAATGAAGAAGTTTCCGCAATTAGCTGAAAGCTAATTGTAATTCCTAATTACGAGTTCCGAATTCCTAATTAATTGAATGTGAGGTAAAGTTATTAATCAGGGATTAACTAATTTAATCAGTGATTGCAATTACTGATAATTCGTAATTGGGAATTCGTAATTCGTAATTATCTCGCAAAGCCAATCTTCTGTTTCTTGCCTTTAATCTTTTTGTCCCGCAGCTCCGGAACTACTTCTTCTGCGATTTCACTGCTTATAGCAACAAAAGAACTGTAATCCATCACGGTAATCAGTCCGATCTCATCAGGTCTTAATCCGCCGGTTTTGTGCAAAAAACCTACGATATCAACCTTATTGACTTTGTCTTTTTTCCCTGCACTGATGTAAATGGTTTTCCATTTCGGGCGTTCAGGAAGAGGTTCATTGGGAATTATCTCATATTCATGATGCTTCGGGATAAAAGCCGGAATATTTTTCTTTGAATCCAGGAACATGAACACTACTCCGTCAGCGTCTTGTCGACCGGTTCTGCCGCTTCTGTGAATGAATTCTGCTTCTTTCAGCGGTAATTGATAATGAATCACATGCTCGACAGCCGGAATATCCAGGCCACGAGCAGCAAGGTCCGTTGACACCAAAAAATCCGCGCTCCCATTCCTGAAACGGATCAATGCCCGTTCACGGTCATCCTGTTCCATTCCGCCATGGTATGCAGCTGCAATCACTCCGTTTTCTTTCAAATAGTCGACAATTTCCACAACAGGTTCCCGGTGATTGCAGAAGATAATTGTTTTTCCTTCCGGGAGATTACACAACAATTCCAGTAGTAAACCCAATTTGTCAGAATCAACCATATTGACCCCAAAATAATTGATCCGGTGGCTTTTCTCAACCAGGAAATCAATTGTTTTAGGCTTTTGAATACCTGTAAACGCGGGTATGGCCTGTAATTTCGTTGCCGAAACCAGGTATTTATTGTGAAGTGAATGTAATTCCCGGATAATCTCCGTCATATCGGATTCAAATCCCATTTGAAGTGATTTGTCGAACTCATCCAAAACCAGGGTATGAACTTCGGATAAATCAATGTTATTCCTTCTGACATGATCAGCAAGTCTTCCCGGAGTTCCGATTAACACAGCAGGAGGAACAGAAAGATTATTTTCTTCCACGCGCATGGAATGTCCGCCGTAGCAGGTATTTACTTTGAAACCTGTGCTTAACTTTTTGAACACATCCTCAATTTGAATAGAAAGCTCGCGCGTTGGTGAAATAATCAATAACTGAACGCTTTTTTGTTCTTTATTCAATTTCCCAAGGGCGGTCAGTAAGAAAGCGACCGTTTTACCTGACCCTGTAGGCGCGTGTAAAATGATTTCAGGGGTCGTTTTGGAAGCCTCCAGCATTTGCTGCTGCATTTCATTGAGAGAAGAAATGCCGAGTTTTTCAAGAGAGAATGGGGGAATTGAATTATTCATAGCCCAAAGGTACGGGTTTGTCCTTGGAATCCCGATACTTTTCAATATTTCGACTTTTCAACATGGCGATATTACACTATTCAAATGTCGCAAAATCGGAATATTTACATATATAGATGAAGCCACATCTTAATTGGGTTTCAGAGACGTTTTTAACGCTCAATCTTCTGATAACTGGTCACAATTCCCTTAATCAAAGCTGAACTAAACCCGCTATGTTCCATTTCGTTTAATCCCACAATCGTGCAGCCCTTAGGAGTTGTTACCTTGTCGATCTCTTCCTCCGGATGCAATCCGTTTTGGATCAATAGCTGCGCAGCGCCTTTTACAGTTTGACTAACGATCTTATTGGCAGTTTTTGCATCGAAACCAACTTCGATCCCGCCCTGGATCATGGCACGGATAAAGCGCAAAACGTAAGCAATTCCGCAAGCGCCTAGAATAGTTGCAGATTCCATCAATTGCTCATCGATCCATACAATATCACCGATAGCATGGAATAATTCGCTCACTTGCTGTTTCCTGTCCAAAGGATCTGTCAAACCGGTTAAAGCCGTCATACTTTCCTGAACATCGGCTGCGGTATTAGGCATTCCGCGATAAAGGGAAACTTCTGTAAACTCAAGAGCTGTTTTGATTTCGTCCAGGGTGATTCCGGTTGCAACACTAATGATTGTATGTCTTTTGACATCGAAGAAATCCTTGTGTTCTTTCAAAAAGGATAAAATGGTGTAAGGTTTTAATGCAATAATCAGGTAATCACACTGTTTGATCACCTCTTTGTTGTCGGAAGTAAAATGTGTTTTATCATCTCCAAAATCAACCAGATCCGCAATGGTTCTGCGCGTACCGAATAATTGAGCGTTGGGATATTGTTTGCGAAATCCTTTCAATAAAGCCAATCCCAAATTCCCGCATCCAATAATTCCAATCTTTTTCATTTTAACAATTTTGCTGTAAAAATAGGATTAATTTAACGAGAAGGTTTTAATCCTGGTCAACCGCTATTTATTTTTGAATCAATGCCTTTTTACTTCTGACTGTTAAAATTCATAGATTTCATATAGGATTCTTTGATTGTGGGAGCAGAATTTGTATCTTTAAATTGTTATTCGCCCGTCAGATGACGGGGTGTAAATAACATTCTTCCGCACGTGCGGGAGATAAACCCATGCAGTGAGATTGTTGACGTCTAACATTTTTTTACTACGAATGGGGAGTCTTAGTTTTTTAATGGCGGGCTGCAACCTTCGGGTTTCGCATGACGCGATCGGCAGATTACAAAGAAAAACAGCGAACCAAATCGTGCTTTCTGAGGCGTTCAGAATTTTCCGTCGTTTGACGGACGCTGTATGGGTTTTTAATGCAAAAATCAAAATGTAGAATTCAAAAAGTAGGGCTGGAAAATTTTCCAGCCCTACTTTTTTCTATTTCTTACCGTAGGTTCTGTAGACGGTAGTTTTCTTATTCGAACGCTCTGTTACCAATTCATCTCCATCACAACGTACAATTTTGAAGTCTTCCGTGAATGAAGTGTCTTTGTCATCGTGGATCATTGTTAAAAGCGAGTCTTCAAGTTTCCATTGTCCGGAAGTTCTTTCCTGTATCAGTGGAAGGCCTTTTTTTCGCCATTTCGAATCTACAAGGGTATCATAAACGATAAAAAACCCATTTTTTTGAATGTTCAAAACTACGTCAGAAGGTTGATTTTGATGATCTGTCTTGCGGAATCCGGAATCTTCCGATTTGATTAACACCCATCTTCCAATGACGGACATTTTCTTTTGTCCCGCCTTGGTTTCAACTTTTTTGGTGTTTGTTGAACAGGATACAAAAAGCAGTAGTGTGAAAAATAATAATAGATTAATTGTCGATTGCTTCATGACTTAAATATAATCGAATAATTGAAACAATCAGAATTAAACTAAAACTTTAAAGCATCTTTTTATAAATTTTACAATGAATTGCTCTATGGTCGGAAAACGGAACGGATTGAATTCCGAAGTCAAAAGCACCTAAATCTCCCGAATGGAAAATGTAATCGATTCTTCCGGCCGGCACACGCCCAACATAGGTGACACCGATACCGGTTGTGGTTTCCCGGTAAGAGTCCACCAGGTCTGTATTGAACTGATTATAAACGTATGACATCGGAGTATCATTGAAATCGCCGCAAACAACCACAGGGTAAGGAGAAGTCTTCATATGCTCTACAACCCGTTCCGCCTGTTTCGCTCTTGCAGGGTAAGCAATACGTAATTTATCAATGAGTAAACGAACGGTTGATTTCTTTCCGCCAGCCTGTTTGTTCTTTTCTCCGAATAACTCGTAATCTTCCTGCTGCAGTTTAATGGACTGAAGGTGAATGTCGTAAAAACGAATCGTGTCCGATCCCTTTACAATATCAGCGAAAATGCAATAATTATCCGTTGTCTTAAAGTTGTTAAACATCACATCACCCTTAGCAATAATCGGGTACTTCGACAGCATACAAATTCCAAAGTTCTGACGGTTACGTATGCGGTGAGAGTAACGTTCGTGATAAAACTTATAATCCATCAGACTGATCAACGTGTCGCGCGTTGAAAAAGCGGAGGGTTTATCCTGGTGAAAAAATTCCTGGAAACAAACTACATCAGGACTTACACGTTGGATATAGCTCACAATGCTGTCACGCGACTTGTTTCGTTCTTCCAAAGATTCGTTGTAAACATCAAACAAGCGCACATTATAGCTCATGACATTCCACGAAGCAACTTCTTTTTCGGGTTTTGGATCCGAAAAATGAATGGAAATAGTTCGGAAATGCAGGTTTCCGCCAAATAGGAGGGCAATTAAAATGTAGAAAAACCATCTTGATCTTGAAAAAGCCCAATAAATCATCAGGATTAGCGCCAGGCTGATAAAAATTGGATACATCAATCCGAAAAACGGGAGAATACGTATGGTTGATGGACGAACATAAGGCGCCAAATAGGCCAGTAACAAACAGCAGATCGAGATGATTGAGAGAATCTTGATCAACGTGGAAAATCGCGCTATTTTTTTAAACCAACTCAAATCACTTGTTGCTCTGCGAAAATAAAAAGTCTTTTTCGGCTTTGGTCAATGACTCATAACCTGACTTGGAAATTTTATCCAAAATTTTGTCGATGCGCTCTTGTTTAGCTTTCGCATCCATGTTGTATTGCTCATCTGATTTGACCGTTCTTCCGCCTTTTTGAGCTTTCATTTTAGGTCTTGCACTCCTTCTTGCGGAGAAATAGTTCAATATCCGTTGATGCATGGTTTCTGTCCAATTAATGATATTGGAAGAAGCATGCAGATTTTGTACGGAAAGGAAACCGATCAAAGCACCTCCTAAATGTGCAAAATGTGCCGTTCCGTCGACTTGCAACATATGCAGAACATCCACTGCTAAGAATATTAATGCAAGGATGTATAATTTTACAGGGACAATCGCAAAGAAGACAACTTTGTAATTTGGTCTATAAACCGCAATCGACATAAATAATGCCATAACCGCTCCTGAAGAACCAATAACCGGAGGATAATACCCCATGAATTGTCGGATAATTACTTCAGCAAGTCCACCAGCAAGTCCGCCTAAGACATACACATGTAGCATCCTTCTATCAGAGAAGAACTGACGAAAAATGTTTCCACTTAAGTAAAGAAATACCATATTCATAAGAAAATGGAAAAACTCGAAGTGTGAGAAAATACTCGTAATGAAACCGTAAGGAGCTGTTAACAGATCCGGAAGATGTGTTTGAAGTGTAAATCCTTTTAGCTGAATTGTCCCAAATAGCAAGTCCTGATCTGTAATTTTACCAATTAGGCCAAGTAGCTTTATTGCAAAGAAAAATATTGTATTGATGAAAATCAACCGGATATGCATTCCTCCGAATTTGAACTGGAATTTTAATTCCTCCGATAATGTTCTGTCGTTCTGCATGTTAATAAAAATTTTTACCTGTTCTGCGCCAAATAAGGACCAATATTGCTCCGACAATAGCACCGCCCACATGCGCCAGGTGCGCTACATTGTCGCCTGCATTGTTTTGGAAACTGTTATACACTTCGAATACGAAATATCCGCCGATCAGCCATTTCGCTTTAATCGGAATAGGAGGGAATAACAACATCAACTCCGTATTCGGGAAAAGAATAGCAAAAGCTGCCAGTAATCCGAAAATAGCGCCGGAAGCACCAACCATCGGAACAATTGATTTAATCGCATAATGACCTAAAGCATCATACTGAACCTGGGTTGTAATTCCATAACGTTGTGCAATTTCCATCAGGTTTCCATCTGTAATATGTCCGCCCGTTTCTCTCAAAAGACCGTTCAAAGCCGCAATGGCATTCGAATTGTGGATTGTTTCTTTCAATTCCAGGATCTGGAAAAAACCGACACTATTGTAAAGCAAAACAGCTCCCAAAGCAGAAGCAATATATAAAATGAAATAGCGTTTCGGACCCCACAAACGTTCCAGGAAGCTTCCGAACATGACTAGGATGTACATGTTCATTAAAATATGAAAGAAGTTTCCATGCATGAAGAAGTGGCTTATCAATTGATAGGGCTCAAAAAGAGAGGTCCCGAAATAGTGAGCTCCAAGCAGGCTTCCCAAATCGATTCCTTGTCCCTGGTACTCAAAAAATAGCGTCAATAAGAACATTGCTACATTGAGCAATAGTAAATTCTTGGTTACCGGCTGTATATTTCCAAACATGTTAAAACAGTTGTATTAATTGTTCATTTGTAATTTGTGCAATAATGCGTTTTCCCGAAGGAGAAAATGTGTGCTCATCTGCTTCAAACAAACGGGCAATGAAGTCGGAAATTGCTTCCTGATTGGTAGGTAACTTAAAAGACATGCTTCCACCGAAAGCAATCTGGGATAAAACGGTATGAGCGATTTCTCCCTTATCCAGGGTCCCCATCTGCAATTGTTCCAGGATTTTGTCTACACAAGAAAGAACGGTTGACTCATCCAGGATCTGTGGAATACCGTCAATGTGTAACTCCTGATCAGCCCACGACCAGTTAAATCCGATGCGCGAAAGTGTTTTTTCATGTTCATTCCATGCCAATTGTTCCTGTTTGGACATGACTTTTTCCATCGGGAAGATCAATTGCTGCGACGCGAGCGGATTAACGAAAAAACCACGCATCAAATCGTCATAGAGCATCCGTTCGTAAGCCCGTCGGTAATGTATCACGAGCAATCCTTCCGGAACGGAACCAACCACAAAAGATCCTTTCAGGATAAAAGGTCCGATCGATTTAACCGCCTCAACATCCAAGTCGATCTGCTGCTGTTTTTCTTCGAATTGCGGACTCTTTACTTCTTCAGGGATAATTTCAGAATTCCACAGCTCATCCAGGCTTGCAGATTGGAACTGCGATCCGAACCCGGCTTTATTCATTGCGTTCGAAAAGGCTTTGTCTTTTGTCGCAGAAGTACCCGAAGAAGAATTTCCGTTTGAAAATTGTCCTTCACGGGTATTTTGCACATGAAAAGGATTGTAGGACTTATCAACCCGGATTTCAGGCGCAACAGGAGTTTGACTCAGCATCGATACCGGGAGATCAAACTCTGATTCACGGTCAAAATCCAAAGTAGGAGTGATGTTGAATTTTCCCAAACCTAAGCGCACAGCACTTCTGAGTATGCTGTAAATGGCTTTATCTTCTTCGAATTTGATTTCTGTTTTAGTCGGATGCACGTTCACATCGATTTGCTTCGGATCTACTTCCAGGAATAAAAAATAACCCGGAAACAATTTGGAAGGCAGTAAATGTTCAAATGCCGTTGCAATGGCATGATT
>DJFP01000202.1:1037-12786 GCA_002432565.1 Flavobacteriales bacterium UBA5869 | reverse complement strand
AAAGCAATGTCGTGGTGAGGAAGTACAACACGCTCAAATTCGTCAATGATGTGTTTGAACTCTACATTGTCAGACTTCAGAAAATTACGTCGTGCCGGAACATTGAAAAACAAATTCTTGATCTCAAAATTACAGCCAACCGGGCATTGAGTCGGTTCCTGGTTGATTACTTCTGTTCCTTCGATCAGTATCCTTGTTCCCAACTCATCATTCAAACGTTTCGTTTGAAGCGTTACATGAGCAATTGCGGCAATAGAAGCCAAAGCTTCACCCCGGAAGCCTTTTGTTTTTAAAGCAAACAGGTCATCTGCATGCGCAATCTTACTGGTAGCATGACGCTCGAAACACATGCGTGCATCCAAAGGCGACATGCCTTTTCCGTTATCCACGATCTGGATTAATGTGCGCCCGGCATCTTTGATATACAATTCAATCTTCGTTGCTCCCGCATCAATACTGTTTTCCACTAATTCTTTTACAACAGAAGCCGGTCTTTGAACAACTTCTCCCGCTGCAATCTGGTTAGCCACGTGATCCGGAAGTAAACGAATGATATCTGACATGAACGAATTTCAATTTTGTGCAACACCAACAAATTTAAGAAGAAAAAGCAAACAGCTTTTGATCTCGCTCCCGAACTTTCGGGATTAGTGCAGTCTTTTTTAACAATTCTTATTCCATTTTTTTTAATCTGACAGGCTGTCAGGTTTATTCCTGATTGCGAGTTACGAATACCGAATGAGTTCAATTCATTTTCTGTCAAAAAGTAATTCCTCCTAAAAAATGAAAGAAACAGAAACTGTTTTACAAATTCTGACTCACCAATAATTCGTAATTCGGCATTCGCAATTCGTAATTAATAAACGTAATTTTGCAACATGTCTGAGATAGTAAATAAAGTAGCACAAAGCGGACTGATCGCAGTGGACCTTGCGGAGTATTGTCCGAAGAATTCTGAGTTTGCAGGTTTTGATTTCGAGCCTTCTCTGTGGCAGGGATTGGTTTTGAAGGAAAAAGATTTCCGCGATTACGTTAAGAATTTTGATTGGAACAGCTTCCAAAACAAGCATGTGTACTTATATTGCTCAGTGGATGCTATTTTGCCATCCTGGGCTTTTATGCTGGTGAGCTCAAAATTGGTTGGGATTGCAAGTTCTGTGACAATCGGTACTTTAGCCCACGCCCGACAAAAAGCATTGGAATTGAGTATCGATCAATTGGATATTGAGCAATTCAATGACGGAAAACTGATCGTGAAAGGGTGTTCGGACATTCCAAACCCGGAAGCTGCAATGTCGCAGTTTTTAGTGAGAGTCCAGCCGGTTTGTTCCAGCATCATGTACGGCGAACCTTGTTCAACGGTTCCCATTTTCAAGAAACCGAAACAGAAATAGCTTCCGAGCGGAATCCTGCTTCTTTAAGCAATTGGAATAATTGTGGTAATAATTCTTTTTGCCGCTCAGTGATCTTTGCATTGTCATGGAGGACAAGTATTTCGCCCGGCTTAATTCGTTTTGCTTCAGAAAGGATTCGTTCGTTGCTAACNNACACTCGGTTTGATCCTGCCATAAGGAGGCCTGAACAGTTTGGTGGGGCAGGTGTTTTCAAATTCCCGGAATGACTGCAAATACAATTCATTTTCTGTTTTAATAGAATTCAGGTGTTTCATGGTGTGGTTTCCGACCATATGCCCTTCATTCAGAATACGCCGGAACAACTCCGGATGTTTCCTTACATTCTCTCCCACGCAAAAAAACGTTGCTTTCCAGTTGTATTTCTTTAAGAGATCCAACACAAAAGGGGTGATTTCCGGGTTCGGTCCATCGTCAAAAGTGATGAACACGACCTGTTCAGAAATGGAAAACCTCCACCTTAACCTTGGAAAAACCCAATTTGTTAAGCGTGGAGGTTTAAATAGTTTCATATAAAATTACATTGTATCCGGATCGTAAGGCTCAGCAGCTTTTCCACCCAATGCAGCCTCGTCAAGAACAGCTTCCGATCCAGCAGGCATTTGTGGAGTCGGCTTTGGAGCTGTAGGAACTTGTGTTCCGGTTAATTGGAATGTAAAGTCAATCGCATTCATGGTGCCTTGCAAACGTGCTTTCTTAATAGCAAAGTTTCCATCTGTTCTGCTTTCACCATTTTCCAGTGAAAGTTGATCCAATTCCGTATAAATACGCGGCAAATCTACGTTATAAAGTTCTTCCAGGCCTTTTGTAGTTCTGCTTACCAATGGATTGTTCTTAGAAGCAATGCGTTCGTCACCTGCAAACTTATGAAGTGTTGCATAGTTGATCACAGCAGAGATATAATCCATATCATTGGATGCTGCAAAGTTTGCCGGGCTGTTTTTGAAGTAACCGATGATGCTTTCTAATTGACGTGCGACTTCAGCACCTAGTTTTTCAGCACCTGCTTTATCTCCGGCTCTGTAAAGAAGACCTACGTAATCCTGAAGAACTCCGTCCTGGAATTGTTGGTATTCCGCTCCATTCGCATCTTTGATCGAACCTGCAGGCGAAGGTCTTTCACCGTAATCCAAAACAATATCAGCTGGCATTACTTCCAATGATTTGTGAATGACTTCAGCCGCTTTTTTACGCAATTGAGCCGGAGTCATTCCCATGGATCCTTTGAAGGAGTTTTCCAAAGAATCAGCTACTCTTGCCTGACCGGAAGCACGAAGATTCTTCAACATCGGACCATATTGCTGTTTGCTCATTTCCATCTGCTCAGCTTCGATTACGTAATGTTCGGCCAATTGAGCGAACATCGTTCTGAACTGAACTGTTTGTCTTCTTGCATAGTAATCCGTCAATACGTCGCGGTCGTTCATTTTACCATAGTGGTAAGTGTTCATCAAATGTTTGTACATCAACTTCTCGTTGATCGGAGTTTTACCCTGAGCTAAGATCGGAGTGATTTCCCAGGCCATACCATTCGTACGTAAGTGTCCGCTTTGGTACATCGCTGTAGAAACCTCAGTATTTCCCGGAGAAGTAAAGTACATCGGGCGTTTCCAGTCGTTGTGAGCCAACATGTCCAAAATCATAATGTCAGATTTTGTAATTGTCTGAACGGATCTTGAATTGAAACGGAAGCGAATCTCGTCTTCGCAGTTTGCCAGTTCATCTTTGGAGATAATCTGAGATGCCAGTGCATTTTTCTTGTTCACAGGAAGAATGAATCCGGTACTTGGAATAACTCGCAAAGAAGCTGTTCCGTACTTGATCATATTGTCATCGTTCTGCATGAACGTGATTACATCTTTCAATGGAAGGAATGACCAGGAATCTTCCCATGAGCTTAGGATTTGCTGCATCGTCTCCAATCCTTGCACATCAGCTTCCAGGAATTGGTTTCTGTAGCCTTCGAATACTTCCAGGATTCCGTTTTCCATAGCTTCAATCACTTCGATGGAAGCCGAATCTGCGCTTGCATTCTGGAACACCTGGCGAATCTCATTGATTCTAGGCTCGTATGCCGCGTCTTTCGCTTTTACACCTGATAAAACAGATGTACCGGCATTCGCAAAGTTTGTAAACGCCTGTCTGAATTCAGCAGGACTGTTTTTTACTTTGATCTTGAATAAACGATCTACTTCTTCCCGTTTGATTCCCTGGTTCAGCATGCGTGTTGTCGACAAGAAGAATGCCTGGTCCGTTCCACCGGCCCACTGAAGGATCTGGTCTTCTCTGAACGTAATAGGAAGTGGTTCGGAATCGTACATTTTCATCTTCATCTGGTTGGTGTACCAGTCCGTGTCGAATAAGCTGGTGTTACATACGCGAACATCCGTGCGCTCACCTTCCACTTCCTGTAAATACCAAAGCGGGAATGTATCGTTATCTCCNNACAGAGAAAATGATACCGTTCTTGGCGCAGGATTGAAGGTAATTGTATGCTAAATCATGAGCGGAAGACTTATTGGAACGATCGTGGTCATCCCATCCCTGCTCGCCCATAATGTAAGGAACGAATAAAGTAAGTACGGTAAATAAGGTTGCGGCGACTGTATTGTTCGGAAGCGCTTTCCGCAGTCCGAAGGCTAATCCCAGCAATACCAAACCTATAATTGCAATGATTAACCAGGTTGTCAAGATGAAACCACCGCCAGAAGCTGCAAAGATCAGGATGAACCCGGTCAAAGCACCATAACCGATCAGCATTTTCTTCCAGTCTTCTTTCTGGAAGTTTTTGTACGCATCGTATAACGCAAGAACACTTAAACCGATCCAGAAAGCGAAGGCGTAGAAGGAGGCAGCGTATGCGTAATCACGCTCACGTGGTTCGAACGGTTTTTGGTTCAGGTAAATAACGATCGCAATACCGGTAAAGAAGAATGTTAGGAATACGATAAATGCGTCTTTCGGAGCCCTGTAGAAATGGAAGATCAGTCCGATCACACCCAAAACAAGCGGAAGCATCCAGAAATTATTGTGAGCCGGATTTTCCAATGTGTAGTAAGGTGCATGCTCCTGGTTCCCCAAACGTGCATCATCGATGAATGAGAATCCGGAGATCCAGTTCCCGCGCATTTCATCACCGTGGCCCTGGAAGTCGTTCTGGCGACCGGAGAAGTTCCACATGAAGTAACGCCAGTACATCCAGTTCATTTGGTAGCTGAACATGTAACGCATGTTTTCACTGAAGCGCGGAAGTCTTAATCCGTCGTCACCGTTCTCATCGGAATCTCTTACATCCGTAGGGTCATAACCTGACCAGTTTTTATAAGCAGCAATCTTGGGGTCATTCGGATTACCGGAAGTATAATACATACGCGGTAAGAACGTTTTTTGAGCATAGGTCTGCTTGCTGTTCTTTCGGATACTTTCGTTACTGGAGAAATACTTCTCTTTCACGGAATAGTTTCTTCCTCTCGATTTAGCCCAGTCCGTAGCTTCTTTTTCAGTCATGAAAGCTTTTGCATCCATTCCCGTTTGCTCATTTTCAACCACGAAACGACGCAGGTAGAAAGGAGCGGCATCTTCGTATTCACTTGGATCATTCAATTGTGAATTCCAGTAATTTCCGTTTAAGATAGGCCAGGAACCATATTGTTCACGCTTCAAATAAGCATGCAGGGTAACTAAGTTTTCAGGGTCGTTCTCATCCAAAGGCGTGTTTGCATTGGAACGAATAACGATTACTGCAAAAGATCCGTAACCGATTAACAAGAATGCCAAACTCCACAAAGCGGTATTTAAGATCGGTTTTGCTTTTCTCTTTGCATATCTGAAAGCCCACATAAAGGCTCCGATCAATAAAAGGAAGAAGAAAATAGTTCCTGAGAAGAATGGCAATCCGAATGAATTCACAAAAGCAACCTCGAAAGAAGAAGCCAAAGCAACTGAGCCCGGGATAATTCCTTCCTGAACAAAAGCAAGAACTACTACTGAAATTAAGCCTGTCAGGATAATTCCCTTCAGGTTTGTTTTCTCCCAAAGATTAAAGTAAATCACGTAAGCAATTGCCGGTACAGCAAGTAGACCCAATAAGTGGACCCCGATCGCCAGACCGAACATGAACCAGATCAGGATCATCCAGCGCATCGGAGATCTTCCGTCTTTGATTTCGCCGTGCTTGATGCCGATCATTTCTGCATCCCATTTCAGGATCATCCAAAAAATCGCAGCAGTAAATAAGGATGACATCGCATAAACTTCCCCTTCAACAGCAGAGAACCAGAAAGAATCAGAGAAGGTATAAGCCAAAGCTCCGATAACTCCCGCCCCGATAGTAGCGATCTGATCACCTCTGGACCAGTCTCTGTCCTTGCGCTGCATGATCTTCTTACCGAACATGGTAATGGACCAGTACAGGAATAAAATTGTAAATGAACTGCACAAAGCCGAAAGGCGGTTGATCCATACGGCAACCATTTCAGGTTCTGCGAAGAAAGAGAACAAACGTCCAAGTACCATGAATAACGGTGCGCCCGGAGGGTGACCAACTTCTAATTTATTTGCTGCTGTGATATATTCCCCACAATCCCAAAGTGAAACGGTGTCTTCAATGGTCAGGAAATAAACAATCGTTGCGATTAAAAAAACAAACCAGCCTGTAAGGTTATTCAGTTTATTGTAATTCATGATTTACTTTGAAAGTTTGACTCGCGAAGTTATAAATATATTGGCACGATTCCTCATAGAAATGTTGAAAAATGCTAAATGGATGAAATTCAATGTTTTTTCCACTTTTTCGCTGAAAAACACCATTTTTTTTACTGCTTTTCTTGGATGGAAAGAATTTAGTATTAACTTTGCCACCGCAATTGACCCATGGTGTAACTGGCAACACGTCTGATTTTGGTTCAGAAGAGTCTAGGTTCGAGCCCTAGTGGGTCAACAGAAAAGCTTCATCGAAAGATGGAGCTTTTTGTTTTCCACCCACTTGTGGCGAGAAGTTTATCCAGGACATCCGCGAAGCGGATCGTCGGGGAGCCCTAGTGGGTCAACAAAAGGAAAAGGAATTCGAAAGAGTTCCTTTTCCTTTTGTACCTCTTTTCTCACACTCCCTCTTTATCGATCTTCAGAAAATTCCTTTTCCTTTTGCAGAGCGAGTTTTGAGAGTGGAGTGCGGTGGCCCGTTCAAAAAAGTCTAATTTATACGCGTTGGTTTTGTGGTGGAATGATAGAGGTGTAGTTTTTGATGTGGGGACGGGATTTGGTGCATTACTATATTGAACCATCTAAATTCTTACAAAAATAAACTGTAATTTCCCTTTGGCAGAATTGAGAAAGTAACAGTAACTAAATTTCCCCTCACACAATAAGCAAGGGGAGTTTTGTATATGGGACTTCCATTCTCCACATCGTTTTAAAATGGAATGGGACAGAATTGGCATGTCGAATGGGTGAATTGAAATCTCCAATAAGTTAGAATTCAATTCAAAACGAAAGATCAGAAATCGAACAGATCGCCCAAAAAACCTTTTTTCTTTTTGTGTGGGTGGTAGTCATTTTCCCGCTTGTCGTCTTTGTAGTTTTTTTGAGAATTACTCTGGGTATACTGACCTGATCGCTCAATAATCTTATCCAGTTCGCCACGATCGAGCCAAACTCCCCGACACCCCGGACAATAATCAATCTCGACACCGTTTCTATCGGTCATCACTAATTCTCTATTGCAGTTTGGACAATTCATGGTAAAAATTTTATAGTTTCCATAAAGGTATCAATAAACCAACTTGTGAAAATAATACAGTACCCAAAAAAAGTTAAGCGTCTTCAAAGGATCCTTCACCTTTAAGGGTTTTTCGTACCTTAGAATATAACGCAAAATCGAGGGGTATGAAAAAGCAGTTTTATCTGGCTAGAGAGCAGAAGTTTTGTCCGGCATGTGGAACGCCATTGCAGGAGGGGCATGCACAATGCCCGAATCCGACTTGTCCGACCAATCAGCCGCCACCGGTGCATTAATTGAAAGAAAGCCCAGGTCATTGAGCGAAGTCGAAATGCCGGGCTTTTTTGTAATTCCTTAACTTTTTCCGTTTATTTTTCTTTCTATTTTAGAGTTAACGGCAAGGCACAACGAATCAGAAGTCAATTCTGATCTCTATTATATACTAAGCTTCATTCGGGAATTGGATGAAGCTTTTTGTGTGTGATAGGTTGAATCATTCCTTCACAAAATTCTGTATCCGCTGCATGCTTTCCGATTCATACCGGAACCAATACAAGCCTGCAGAAAACGAAGATAGATCCAGGTTCATGAGAAGCGTTTCGTCTTTGATCTCTTTCAGTTTTGCGCCTCGGTAATCAAAAATTTGGAGTGTATAAGGTTTATTTTCCGGAAGTTCGATCTGTACCAAGCCTGAAGAAGGATTCGGAGTGATTTTTAATCCCGCATTTTGGTATGGAACAACCGGTGGTTCCACATAGGTGTAAACGGTTATTTTATCTGTAGCTGAAGTTGCCCCACCGTTGTTGATGAGGTAAATTTTCTTTCCGTCGGGTGAAACAGCGATGTCGCGCAGCCTCCCGTTCAGTAACTGGTCTTCGGAAAAGTATTTTTTGGGATTGGGGTTCTCGTTAGTCGAAGCAGCAATGGTTCCCTGCGCGTTTAGTTTGAATTGGTACAATTCCATGTTCGTGTTGTCGCCTTTTTTCAGCGTAACCAGCAAAATGCTGTTTGTCCATTCGGGGATGGAAGTGCTTTTGTAATAAATCCCGTCAGACGGAGCAACCGTACACCAGCTGCTTCCAACATTGGAACCCGGAGTTGGAACTGCACAAATGGAATAAATCGGTTCAACCAAGTGATCGTTTGCAATTTGAGGATGCGGAACATAATTGGCTGCGTATGCCATTTCTCCGGGAAAATTGTCATCGTCGTGAAAACCACGTACATCTTTCCAACCATAATTCATTCCTTTTTCGAGGATATTGATTTCATCGTCTGTTTTATCACCGTGTTCAATAGCGTAAAGAAGGTCGAGGTTGGTGTTGTAGGCCAATCCCTGCGGATTTCGGTGCCCGCGTGTGAAAAAGGAATTTCCGGGAATGGGATTGTCTGCAGGAATACTTCCATCCATATTGAATCGGTGGATTTTTCCATTGTCTGTTGCGGGATCCAGGGCAAAATTATTCGGATTGTCGGTCGGAGGATTGTAGCATTGGTTATTTGCAGAACCATGGTCTCCGATGGTTACAAATAAATAAGGGATTGTATTTTGTTTAACTGCCAGTAATCTTCCTCCGAGGTGATCATAGCCCGTGGAAATATTGGTGACAATATCCTGGTAAGCTACGACTTGTTCGGCATTCGGGTCCCATTCCAGCCTGCGGATCTTAAATCGGGTTGCCGGATTTCCTGAAGTTCCGGAATTGTAGGAATACATGAAATAGATAAAGGAAGATCCGGTTGTCGTAAAATCCGGATGCAGTGTAAGCCCCAATGTTCCGCTTCCGATTCCCAGGCTTGGACAAAGCACAGAGTTTTCCAAAGGGCTTCCCCCGAAATAATCACTTGCAGCATAAATAACGATTTTAGTTCCTGTTTCCGGATCGATCCTGGAGACTCTTCCGTTGCTTTCTGTTGCCCAAAGCATGGAATCCGGTCCGTAGCATAATTCCCAGGGAGTGGAGACTTGAGTCGGCAATTCTGAACGTATGAAAGTTTGTGCTTCCCCCGAAAAGAAATGCACGACGATAAGGAGGAAGATGAAATACTTCATGCTTGATGGAGTTGATGTGATAAAAGTACGATTTAGAATGCAAAAAGCCCGAATATTTATCTTCCGGGCTTTTCTATTTTGAATGATGAGGTCTATTTGATGACTATCCGTTTGGTTATTTCAGATCCGTTAAGTGTGCAGGAAACCAGGTAAGTTCCCGGGGCCAGGTATCCAAGATCTATTTCCGATGAACCGGAGATTTTACTTGTAAAGACTGACTTGCCATCTAATCCGGATACCTTCAATTCGAATTCCTCGTTGTTGGTTGTTTGGATAGTTATTTTTCCGTTGCTTGGATTGGGATGAATGGAGAAATCAAACGTATGAGTTGACAAACCGAGGGAGGATATATTTAGGTCCAGGTAACTCACACTGTCGCATCCATATTGGTTCAGTGAATGATAGGAGTAAATACCGCTCTGTGTATAGGTTTGATTGTTCCAGATTGTGGAATCAAGGGCAAAAACTACTAATGTATCACTTTCTGAAATGTGGCTTCCGTCTGTTACTGTGTTGAATACCTGGTTTGTAATAATTGCCGGATTGTAATCAAAATAGATTCTTGCTTTATTTTTTATTACGGCTCCATGGGCCAGGTTTGGTTTCTGCTCGAATTCAAAAATAACATAACCGGTGCTTAAATAAGGACCGACTGAAATTGAAGCAGGAAGAAGGATGGTGTCGAAATTAAAACGCAGTACATCATTGTTGTCAAAATGCACTTTCACAGGATGGGAAGAGCCAAGGATCCTCAAACTTTCCTTTTTGATGTTAGGGTTCAGTGAATCTATTAATTTGATGTTGTAGGCGTAAGAATTTCCAGTATTTCTGAAGCGTATAGTATAAGTCAGTTTTTCATCATTATACACAAAATGAGGAGTGCAATCACCGGATGGATAAACCTTTTTGTCGTTTGGATCATACCCGTTCAGCACTGGGAATCTATAATTTCGAATGTTGTTACCCGGATCAGAATCTCCAACCAGGTCATTAATTTTTAAATCCAGGTATACGGAATCACCTACTTGAGCATTGGTGCTTGTAAGAAGCGTTACATTAGCAATGAATGAGTTGCCGCTTGGTTGGGATAAATTGGTGTAATTCCAATACAAGGTATCTCCATTGATCGAATTTGGTGCTGGAACTGCGCTTACAAAGCTTGTAAGTGGATCCAGGACCAAAGAAATTGTTCCCGAAGTGTTCTGGCATCCAAGGTTTTCAGCGTGGATAGTGGTATAAGCCTGTTGTCCGGGCATAAAATTCGCGCTGACGAGGTTTACCAAGTTGTCAAATCCCGGTGATAATACGTCAATGAATACACTGTCAGTGCATTGTAAAATCCCGAGCGAGTCAAAAACCTCGAAATAAAGAGTGGTATCACTGGCAGGAGTAACAGTAATATTGTTTTGAGTTGAACCGTTTTCCCAGGTAATAATGTTGTTCGCACAGTTGTTATCATTGAACTTGATATTATCCAATCCCCAGTTATCACAGCATGCTCCGGATGAGTTCGGTTGGATCCATCGGAACAATGTGCCGTTCGAAATGGCATTATAAGGTAATGGGTAAGTAAAAGTATTCCATTGTGTAAAAGGGGTGGGACCGGTTGCAGCAGGTACAGCACTGTTATTAATATGAGGAGCTGTCGTTCCATCAGGAACAAAATAAACAATGTCTGTCCAGTTAGCACCATTGTTCACACTGTATTGCAGTAATACTCCTTCATTCATTTGATCGGGTCCTTCACATGGGGAAGTTCCTCCCTGAATGGCGTACATTAAATCAAATCGGATTTCTCCTCCGCAGCTGGTATTAATAGGACTTGTTGTAATACTTGGCATCCCAACAGATGTGGATGCCCAATAATAAGGTGTGCCATCAATAGAATTTCCACATGGGGTTCCGAATGTGGTGGCTCCTGTTGTCTGCCATCCCGGTGGAATGGAACTGTTGAAATTATATAAGGTGTTGAAGACACCTGTTGAATAAGGATAGACACCTACTGTTACACTCGTGTTTGGACAAGTTGTGATAATATCGTTTAACGTAGTTACAGTACATTGAGCAAAGGTTCTGTATAAACTGAACAAGCTTAAAAGGAAGATAAAGGTTCGGTGTTTCATGAAGCTGATTTTTTCTGTAAAGTTAGACTTTCTTCTTGAGTCTCCACAAGTTAAGCGTTTTTTTAACGGATTAGGCATTGTAAATCAGTTGGAATCCGATTTCTCTATTCCTTCTATTATCTTTGTAATATATATTAAAGTACATGTCAGAAGAAAAAAGAACGGACCTGGAATCCCTGGGTGAATTTGGAACGATTGATTTATTGACGAAGAATTTCCTGCTTACCAGGGAATCAACAGCTTTTGGTATCGGAGACGATGCAGCTGTCCTGGAAAGGAATGAGGAGCAGTATACCCTTATTTCCACGGATATGCTGGTGGAAGGTGTTCATTTCAACCTGATGTACGTTCCCTTCAAGCATTTGGGATATAAATCCGTTGCTGTGAATCTGTCTGATATCGCTGCAATGAATGGTACGCCTGAACAAATTACGGTTTCAATAGC
>DJFP01000202.1:0-1027 GCA_002432565.1 Flavobacteriales bacterium UBA5869 | reverse complement strand
GGTGGTGATACGACTTCTTCGAGATCCGGATTGGTCATTTCTGTAACTGCCATAGGCGTAGTCGATAAATCCAAAGTTGTTTACAGGTCAGGAGCGGGAGTGAACGATCTGTTGGTAGTTTCCGGAGATTTGGGTGCAGCTTATGTCGGATTGCAGGTTTTGGAGCGTGAAAAGAGTGTTTTTGAAGCAAATCCGGATATTCAGCCAGACCTGGATGGAAAGGATTATATCATACAAAGACAATTGAAACCCGAAGCGCGTTTAGATGTGGTCAATTATTTGAAAGAACTGGATGTGGTTCCTACATCGATGATAGATGTTTCTGACGGTTTGGCTTCTGAAGTACTGCATCTGTGTAAAGCAAGCAATAAAGGTGCTATGGTTTATAATGCGAAACTTCCGATCGATTCACTGACATCGACTACAGCGATTGATTTTAACCTGGATCCCTCTACTTGTGTATTGAATGGAGGTGAGGATTATGAATTGTTATTCACGGTTGCGCAAAGTGATTTTGATAAGATTAAAGGGAATCCGCATATGACGGTTATCGGATATATGACGGATGCAAGTGAAGGGACTTACCTGGTTGATACGAATGAATCGTTGATTCCTTTGAGAGCCCAGGGGTGGAATCATTTCCAATAGGAATTGGAGAATTTATAGAACAAAAAAATCCCCTTGGTTTAACCAAGGGGATTTTTTATTTATTGTCTTTCTGATCTTTCTTTCTTAAAGGATCTGTGATGTCTCCTCCGTCCGGATCCGGCGCATTTGGATCAACAGTTGGGTTTGAATCCGTTCCGGTCCCGTTCCCGGATCCGCCTAAAGCATTTGGGTTTCCAATTCCTTCGGATGAAGTTGTAGAAGTTCCTGTTGAAAGGCTTTTGACCTCTGCTTCAGGCTCAGTGCAACCGCCAGTTCTTGGGCGGATGTCAGCTTTTTGACAAGCTGCAAACACGAGTAATAATGATGCTATAAGTGTTATCTTTTTCATATCGTAAAAACGCATACTCAACAAATATAA
>DJFP01000301.1 GCA_002432565.1 Flavobacteriales bacterium UBA5869 | reverse complement strand
GTAGCGGGGACACGACTCGAACGTGCGACCTTCGGGTTATGAGCCCGACGAGCTACCAACTGCTCCACCCCGCAATATATCTTTTATATTACTATTTCAATTATTCAACTCACCTGTTAAATGAGACTCGAACGTGCGTCCGTCAACTGACGGTTATGAGCCCGACGAGCAACTCCCGAAACTTCGGGACTCCACCCAGCAATATATCTTTAAAATAATTTTGCTATTTCAATTTCTAACAGTCGTTTCCGTTAGTGGACTGCAAAGATACGCACTTTTTATTAATCCGCAAGTGTTTTGGCGAAAACTTTTTGGATTTCGCGATTAGCCGGTTGAAAGCCAGTATTTAACTATTAACTAGTTTTTGAGAAATCTCCACATATTTTTATATGTGTTTGATTGTTCCCACTCCACTCGTAGATGTATTGAGTCGTGGAGATCCGGAATACTTTATCGCACCGGCTCCGCTCACTTCTGCATTCAGGAGTTCTGCAGCATTCACGAGAATGATCCCAGCCCCACTTAATGTTGCTGAAGCATTTTTCGATTCAGACTTGAGTGCATCTATTTTACCTGCACCCTTAAGCTCCAGTTCAAGCTCATCATAATTGCAATTCTCCACATGAATATCAGCACTTCCGGCGATAAGCACCAACAAATCTTCTCCTTTAAATTCCGCTATTTTTCCGCGTTCCAAAGCTCCTGTAACAGAAAACGCATCTAATTCCGGCATCACAATATTCACTTCTATCGGGTAGTTCTGAGCGTTTGATTTCAGATAACTTATATCCAAAACACCATTGCGATTTGTCAAAGAGAGCAGTTTATGATCAGTGGGTGCCGCTTCAATTTCAATACTAAATTGAGCTCCCTTCACAACATTCACGTTATAAAATCCGGAAACATTAATTTTCCTGAAATCAGTGATTGAATATTTTTTTTTCTGGAGATTAGCAGGTCTTTTACTCTGTGAATTAACAGGGTTTTTACCGGAATCGCAGCTGCCAAGGGAAAGGAAGACCAAAAAACTACAAAGTATAGGAATGGCCAGATTAATCATTTTCATTTGTGGCTGATTTTAATCATTCAGGATCTAAAAATATTAAAATAAATTGAGAACGAATATCTTATACCTTATCAGACAGAAAGTTCAGATCTAAAGTTTAAATGCCACCTTTTTATTCAAATTGGAATAATCTTCGCAAATGTAAATGATGTATTCTCCTTTTGGCCATCCCGAAACAGGCAAATCAAGATGATAGGTGTAACTCCCCGAACTGTTGGAATTTCCTTTTACAAGACTCCGAATGACCTGACCTGTGCGGTCTTTTACAAGGATCGAAACAATGGCATTGTTATTTATCTGGTAGTTAATCTCTCCCGTTACCCGCTGATGTTTATCGGAAAACAATTGATGCTCAGTTGCTGCCTCCTCAAAAATCACCGTATACCAGGGAACTTCAACTCCTTTGATTTTTGATACTGTTCGTCTGAGCAGATCAACATTTGCAGAATTCTTATCTGTAATTGCACTGATGGGATGATCATTTGAGAGACTCCAAACGGCGGCCTGAATTGCTTGCTTGGGAAAATTGCCCTTATCAATCACGTTTGCCAGTTTTTGCCAGCTTTCCGGGGCCATGGTTCCTATTCCAAAAACAGTACCCGCTGCAGGGCCGCGATGATGACTTTTACAACAAAATCCATATCCTCTTTCTGTAATTTCAGCAAAGGGCGGAAGTATCAGATTTTTGTGCTTGACTATAAAAATATCTTGCATGGTGGTGTCTTCCGAGTGCAATCTGCGCCCCGGTTCAATGCGAAGAAGAACAGAGTCGCCGGTCAGATTTTTGATTTTAAACGCTACGCATTCTTCCTGGTAACCGCCCAATCCACTGATTGAAACATCGAGCTTCCCTTCTGTCATCAATTTTTCAATGGAAATGAATTCCTTTTCCGCAACTGAAGCCCTTTTAATAAAAGCGCTTGTAAGCAGTAAAACAACGGACAAACCAAAGAGAACAAACAGACGCTTTGAACAGGGAACGGAGAAATGATTCATAAGAGAGAGATTTTCCTGATAACCGATCAAAAACCAATTCGTTACATCCCAGGGCTTTCTTTCACTAATCACGAGTAACTGCACTAACCCTTGTTACATTATCACGAGCTTCTTCTTTTGTAACCGCACTGACGTTTGTTACATTATCTCGGCCGTGGCCGACTCTTGTACGGAAAATCGCAACTCACCCGTTTCAAGTATTGCTAAATCATTTTACTAAAATGTTAGCAAGCCACATCTTTGTCAAAACTTTTAAACTTAAAACAATGACTCAGAAACCTTCATTTGCATTTGTCGCTGCCAGCTGGGTAGCTTTCGGAACCGGATTGATCGGATACTTCAGCGGCCTTTTTGGGAACAAACAACTTCAATTGTCCGACAAAGGATATTATTTCACCGTAATCATGTTTGCCCTTTTTTCGGTGATCAGTGTGCAGAAAAGTGTACGTGACCGCCTGGAAGGAATTCCGGTAACGGATATCTATTACGGAATCAGCTGGTTTTGCACGGTTCTTTCCATCGCTTTACTCATCATTGGCTTGTGGAATGCCAATATGTGGGGAAGCGAAAAAGGATTCTTCGCCTTCTCTTTCGTGCTGGCCATATTCGGTGCCGTCGCCGTTCAGAAAAATACCCGTGACTCCATTTCTAAGGAGAAACCATTCTAAATCAATCATAAATTAAAGAAAAACCTGCTTATCATCTGACAAGCAGGTTTTTATGTTCTAGAACAATTGTGTGGAAATTACCCCGGAGTTTGCTACTATTAACAGATGAATTCATCGAATTCGACCGTTTTTTGGAATAAGAAGCGTACCTTTGTGCCAAATTTCTAAGATATGTCTCACAAATCAGCTTTCGTAAATATTGTCGGCAGCCCCAATGTTGGTAAATCGACGCTTATGAACGGATTGGTTGGTGAAAAGCTTTCCATCGTTACTTCTAAAGCGCAGACTACGCGCCACCGTATTCACGGATTGGTAAACGGAGACGATCACCAGATCGTTTTCTCCGATACTCCGGGAGTGGTAAACGCTTCCTATAAGCTTCACGAAGCAATGATGAGTTATGTGGAAAGCTCGTTCAAGGATGCGGACATTTTATTGTTCATTACGGATATGAGCGAAAATGAAATGAACCACAAGGAAACGCTTGAACGTATCGTCAAATTACGCATCCCCGTCCTATTGATACTCAATAAAATCGATTTGGCGGATCAAACGAAACTGGAGGAACGTGTTCAGTACTGGAAAGAAAAAGTTCCGAATGCGGAAATCATTCCTACTTCTGCCCTGCATAAATTCAATATCAGCACAATCTGGGACCGCATCCTGCAATTAGCTCCGGAAGGTCCGGCATATTTTGATAAGGAAGAATTATCTGATCGTCCGGTTCGCTTCTTCGTGTCGGAAATGATCCGTGAAAAAATCTTTTTGCATTGTGACAAAGAAGTTCCGTATGCCTGCCAGGTAGAAATCGAATCGTATAAAGAGGCTGAGAATATCACACATATTCGTGCGCTGATTATTGTGGAACGCGATTCACAAAAAGGAATTATTATCGGGAAAAAAGGCGATATGCTAAAACGTATTGGCCGTGACGCCCGTTTGGATATGGAAGCTTTCTTAGGTCAAAAGGTATTCCTGGAGACTTTTGTAAAAGTGGACAAAGACTGGAGAGCCAGTGAACAAAAATTGAAAAAGTACGGGTATTAAGTCCCGGGATTATCTATAACGCAGTGCTGTGAAGTACGTCTAAAAAACAAAAAATGGGAAATATAATTGCCATCGTAGGACGCCCGAATGTAGGAAAGTCCACCCTATTCAACCGCCTGACCGAAAGTTCTCACGCCATCGTGAAAGAAGTAAGTGGTGTAACCCGCGACCGCATCTATGGCCGTGGAGAATGGAACGGAATTCCGTTTTCAGTGATTGATACCGGAGGTTATGTAAAAGGTTCGGAGGATATTTTCGAAGGAGAAATCCGTAAGCAAGTTGAAATTGCAATCGAAGAAGCAAACGTTATTCTATTCGTAGTGGACGCTACCACCGGGATCGTAGACCTGGATGAAACGGTCGCGAACATCCTCCGCAAAACCAAAAAGAAAATTCTAGTCATCGCCAATAAGGTCGACAGTAATGACCGTGTTGGAATGTCAGCTGAGTTCTGGTCCTTCGGTCTTGGAGATGTATTCGATCTTTCTGCCGCAAATGGTTCGGGAACAGGAGAGATCCTGGATGAAGTAGTCCAGTATTTTGACAAAGAAGATCCACGTGGAGAAGAAGAAGCCAATCTGCCGCGCATTGCCGTGGTTGGAAAACCAAACGTAGGAAAATCTTCCATGATTAATGCCCTTACCGGTGAAGAACGGAATATTGTAACGAACATTTCCGGAACAACAAGAGATTCCATCGATACGCGATATAAAGCTTTCGGATTTGATTTCATGCTGATTGATACTGCAGGAATTCGCAAGAAAGCGAAAGTAACAGAAGATATCGAATATTATTCTGTATTGCGCTCCGTGCGTACGATCGAAGATTCGGATATCTGTATTTTCATGATCGATGCAACGGAAGGCATCCAAAAGCAGGATCTGACTATTTACTACATGATCGAGAAAAACCACAAAGGTGTGGTTGTTTTGGTCAACAAATGGGATTTGGTAGAAAAGGATACCATGACAGCTGTAGAATATGAGAAGAAATTAAGAAACGATCTGGCTCCTTACAACGATGTTCCGATCATTTTTACTTCTGCTTTGACGAAACAGCGTATCCATAAAGCTTTGGAAAAAGCCATGGAGGTTTATGAAAACCGCACCAGAAAAATCTCTACTTCAGAGTTGAATGATGTATTACTGCCGATTATTGACAGTAATCCACCGCCGTCCCTGAAAGGAAAATACGTGAAGATCAAATACGTACAGCAGCTTCCGACGCATGCTCCGGCATTTGCATTCTTCTGTAATTTACCACAGTATATACCGGATTCGTATAAGCGATTTTTGGAGAACCGTCTGCGTGAAATGTACAATTTTGAAGGGGTTCCGGTGCGAATCTATTTTAGAAAGAAGTAATGAATTCATATAAAAACGTAGGGGCGCGATTAANNTTAATCGCGCCCCTACGTTTTTATGATTGTTTTTAAAACTGGTGAATATAATTCGTTCGTTTCTCTTCACCGATGGTCGTTGTGGGTCCGTGTCCCGGATAAACCACCGTATTTTCCGGAAGTGTAAAGATCCGGTCGAAAATAGTCTTCTTCAACACTTCCATCGAACCTCCCGGCAAATCCACTCGTCCGAAACTTCCTTTGAACAGAATGTCACCTCCGATCAGCAAATTATCCGCTTCGCTGTAGAAAGCCACG
>DJFP01000224.1:3015-16747 GCA_002432565.1 Flavobacteriales bacterium UBA5869 | reverse complement strand
TCATCCGATGTAAATACTTCAAATTGCTGTCCGTCAAAACGGTTCAGACCGTCCTGGGTTCCCAGCCATAAGGTCCCTGCTTCGTCTTGCACAATAGTCGTTACCGAACTCTGTGAGAGTCCATCGTTAATAGAAAAATTTCTAAAACGATACGAGACTTGACTTACCGCGCTAGTAGTAGCAAACGCAACAACAGCTCCAATTCCTAGTAATCGAACGAGCATAGAGTACTTTATTTCGTTTATTTCAACGAATAATTCACCGAAAAAGTTTCACTGTCAAAGCTTTACGCTTTCTGATCTGCGTTTCCTGCTTTCACAGCTGCCGCTGCTGCAGTTTCCATATCGCGATCGAACAGGTAAAGTCCCCCTTTGTCTCCGCCAATCAGGCGCAATTTGTCCAGAATACTGCGACCCAACGCTTCTTCTTCCAATTGCTCGGAAACATACCACTGCATGAAATTATGTGTGGAATAATCTTTTTCCTGTAAACAAATATCAACTACACCGTTGATGCTCTCGGAAACCCCCACTTCATGCTCCAGCAGCAATTCAAAAACACGCTCCAAAGAATCATATTCTCTTGGCGGCTCCGGAATTGAAGGAACAACAGCTACACCTCCGCGTTCATTTACAAATTTGATCAGCTTCAACATGTGGAACCGCTCTTCGTCTGAATGTGTGTACATGAACTTTGCCGTCCCGTTCAGTCCTTTTGTTTCTGCCCAGGAAGCCATAGCCAAGTAATATTGAGAGGAAGATGATTCTTTTTGAATTTGATCATTTAATGCCGCTTCAATTCGCTTATTCATTGTTATAACTTTTTATTCTGTTTCTATCAAAGTTAAGATTTTCAGCTGAAAATCAAGTTAAATCCATTCTTTTTTGATTTCAAGATCAATCGGTGCATAATTGATGTATTGAACAATACGCGGGCTATGAGCCAAATTCGGGCTGCTCCCGTGTGGTAGTGCCTGATGCCAGATAATAAAATCTCCCGCTTGAGCAGCAATGGGTTTAGCTCCAAGGGCATAAAAGTCCTGATTCCTTGGATTTTCACCATCCGGCAATGAGCTCAACCAAGCTTCAATCTTTCGGTGAAATCCGGGAACCAAAGTAAATGCGCCCTGATTTTCAGCTGTATCGGTCAAGTACAAAATTCCCTGAAGGCCTAATGGGATCGGCTGCTTCAAACTCACGTCCCAATGCAATGGAAAACCCTGATAAGGGTGTGATTCTGTAACCGGTGGATTAAATCCGCAACGATCCGTGTTCAGCCACAAATCCGTTCTGTTCCACAATTGTTCATACGCTTTCAACACCTTTGGTGAGCGCCGGTTTTGCTCCAACAATTCATGCTGGAAGAGTTGAACCATCACTCCTTGTTTCGCCGGATGGGCCGTATACCAGGTTTCAGGTTTGGATAGGTCTGCACCAATAAAATCACAAATCACTTTTACTGTGGCTTCACAATCTTCCTTTGGAATGGCCCCACGGATTATCAGGTACCCGTTTTCCTCCCAGAAATGAAGTTCTTCTTCACTAAGAACCTGCTCGATTTCTCTTTTTTTCGGCTCATCCCGCTGAAGGATTCGAGCATTGAATTGCCGGATATTTTCTTCCGGTATGCTTCCTCCGTTCACTTTCAGTATCCAGTCTTCAAACTCGTCAATGGATGCTCCGTCGATATACAGGTACCGAACTGTTTGTTCCAGCCCAAGGTTCAGTGCAACCAGCAAAGTGTAATCCAACTGCCATTCTTCGGACATGTCCGCATTGTTCAATACTCCGTTCCGGATGGCTTGTTGTTTTTCCCAGTAACGTTTTAAGTGCATAATTCCCAAACGGGTTGTTTCGACAGAGGCTGAAAAAGGTTTGTTCATGTGAAGCGGTTTTTTTACGAAGTTAGCATTTGACAATTACAATGTCCGCATAAACACACTAAATCTCCAAATGTCATTTGGGTTTCGTATTTTTACCATACAACATTCGTTATGGGTAAAAAAAGACCAACAAAAAAAATAAAAGATAAATCGACCAAAAAACTAAAGACCGGCCTCTATCACATTATTCGAAAATTATTTGAACAACACCAGGATGCGCTTCTGAATTACAAGCAGGTGTGCAGTTTGCTGCATATTCACGACAGCGAATCACGGAAACTGGTGGTGGCTTTACTGCGCGAATTGGAAACAGAAGGTTTTTTGCGCAAGAGCGGACACGAAACGTATGCTTATTCCAACATGACCGAAACAATTGAAGGAGAACTGGAGCTGACCCAGCGCGGTTCCGGATTTGTCGTGGTTGGAAAAAATGAAGCGGATATTTTCATTGCACCTCACAATATCGGGCAAGCTATTCACGGAGATATCGTTCGTGTTGCTTTGACGAAGAAAAGCGGCAACCGGCCGGAAGGTAAGATCATGGAGGTTGTTTCGCGCGAGCGGACACAATTCGTGGGTACGATACACATGTATGACAAACACGCATTTTTGATTCCCGACAATACGAAAACGGGCGTGAAGATTTACATTCCGTTCGAAAAGCTCAACAAGGCAAAAAATAAGGACAAGGCACTGGTAAAAATCACAGTTTGGCCGAAGTCAGCTGAGTTTCCTTTCGGAGAAGTCATCCAGACCCTGGGTGGAAATTCGATTCACGATACGGAAATGATCTCCATCCTTATCAATCAGGGAATTCCCATAGAATTTGAGGACGATGTAATGAACGAAGCGGAACAGGTAACGTTGGAACTTGATCCGGTGGAAGTCGCGAAGCGACGCGATTTTCGGGATATTTTGACTTTCACCATCGACCCGGTGGATGCAAAAGATTTCGATGATGCTTTGTCGATCCGCAAACTGGAGAACGGTCATTACGAAATCGGTGTACACATTGCAGATGTAAGTCAGTATGTGAAACCGGATTCTGCCATGGACAAGGAAGCTTATAAACGCGGAAACTCCGTTTACCTGGTGGACCGTGTTATCCCAATGCTTCCGGAACAGCTTTCCAATATGGTTTGTTCCCTGCGTCCGAAGGAAGATAAATTCACATTCTCCGCAGTTTTCGAACTGGATGAAAAAGGAAAATTGTATAAAGAGTGGTTTGGTAAAACAGTCATTCATTCCGACCATCGATTTGCCTATGAAGACGCTCAGGAAATCCTGGAAGGTGCAGAAGGCCCATACAAGGAAGAACTGCATATTTTAGATAAAATCGCGAAAATCTATCGAAAAGAGCGGTTTAAGCATGGTGCTTTGATGATCAACTCAGAAGAGATCCGGTTCAAACTGGACGAAAACAAAGAGCCGGTTGATGTAGTTGTGAAGGTTTCAAAAGATGCACACCAGCTGATCGAAGAGTTCATGTTATTGGCCAATAAGCGTGTGGCCATGTACGTTGGAATGCCTCAAAAAGGAAAAGATCCTGTTCCTTTCGTTTACCGTGTTCACGACAAGCCCGATCCGGAGAAAATCGCATTATTCAGTTTATTTTTGGATAAATTCGGTCATTCTTTGGAGTTCACAAGTCCGGAAAAAGCCGCTCAAAGCATCAACAAATTACTGAACGATATCCGTCTGAAGAATGAATACAGCATTATTCAGCAGATGGCGATCCGAAGCATGGCGAAGGCAACTTATGATACAGACAACATCGGACACTATGGATTGGCTTTCCAGTATTATACGCATTTCACCTCACCGATCCGCCGCTATGCCGATTTGATGGTGCACCGCATTTTACTGGAATGTTTGGAAAACAAGCCGCATAAGTATAATTCGGCATTGGAAGACATCTGCAAACGCATTTCACGCACGGAGCGCAAAGCAACGGAGGCGGAACGCGAATCCAATAAGTACTTCCAGGTAGTATTCGTTCATGACAAGATCGGGGAAGAATTTGACGGAATTGTTTCCGGTTTGGCAGAATTCGGGCTATTTGTGCGCATGACTGAAAATGCGTGTGAAGGAATGGTACCGCTGCAGGAGCTTCCGGGCGATCGTTATACTTTCGATGAAAAGACAATGACCATTGTGGGTCAGAAAACCGGTAAAACGTTCCATTTCGGGGATAATGTCCGGGTGAAGATCTCAGAGGTGAGCCCTAAGAAGCGTACGATTGATTTGGAGTTGGTATCAGTTTCAGAGTGAGAAAGAGAAAACAGAATGAGGCATCCTCCTCACTCTCAAAACTCAAACTCACACTGATTTAAATTAGCGTTCGGAGGATTTTTGCAATATTTTTTGCGTCATCGACTCCGCGGTGATGTGTTCCTTCCAATTCGATGTGAAGGTGCTGCAATGCGCCATCCATTCCTTTCTCGTGTCCCAATTTGTTCTTCAATGCAAAGAGTGTTTTCACATTGATGTGAGATGGACCCAGCGGATAACCTACTCCCAGTTCGGAACATTGGCGCTGGATGTGTTTCAGATCGTAAGCCCCAAAGCTTGCCCAGGTCCTACTCTGCCCTTCATATTCCTTCTTAATAATGGAACACGCTTCTTTGAAGGAAATTCCTTCGTTTCGGATCATTTCCGGAGTAATGGTGGTTAACTCCGTACAGAAATCGCTGATCTCGGAACGTTCCGGAATAACCAGAATTCCACGGTTATCGGAAATTTCTCCCGAATGAACATCCAGTAAACAGATCCCGAATTCAATGATATCGTTGGTCATTCCCTGCGGTGGAGCTGTATTCCAGCATGTAGCCTCCACATCGATCACGATAATTTTGTCTAATTTTTTTGCCATAATGTGTTTGTTTAAATTGTTAATTAAACACGACTTTCCTTTCTAGAAAATTCCCCGGCAAAATGAATGATTTAGGTTCAGTAGTCGTGGTTATTTGCATATATTGGAAGCAAAATTAGTGAAAATTACTTTAAGACGCTCAATCCTGAAAATCTCCTGGGAAGTTCTTCTTTGATGAAAGTATCAAAAGCAAAATGGATAAATTGAATGGAAGTATTCCATTCTGCTTCATTAATATAAAGATTCCAATAAGCATTATTGCTGTCTTTACATAACTCATATCTTATTCCCTGATACTGGAAACTTAAAAATAAGTAGCCGGTAACATTTGATATAGCTAAGCTGGAAAATTCATGCTGAAGCAGCGAATCCACTACTTCTTTATCATTTTGGCCATCGGGGAAATGTTTTTCCAAATATGAAACAGGAATTTCTTTCATGGTATACGAAAAAACCGTATCTGCTTTAATGGCAACTATTGACCGGAGAAAAGTATTAAGATCTTTCCCCGATATTCTTCGATCTTTGAAAATTTTTGGGTGAGATACACTATCACTTATCAAATTTGGACCAAATCCACCAATCCAGGTTTTGACTTCCTTTTTAGTAATGCTATCCTGTGATATTTCCCATTGCCCTACCCATTCTCTGAAGCTTTCTTTGCATTCAAACTTCGTTATGCGATAAACATGTTTCTTCTTTTCATAGTTTATCTCCTCCTTTCTTCCACAAGCTCCTCTTTTTTCTTCGCCGTCCATTTCGGGACTGCATTTATACCCGATCCTGTAAAAAATAACAAGGGAATCGACCTCCTGCGAAAAGCCATTAACACCAATGAAGATTATCCATGCAAAACTCAGTATTTTCATTTTTTGGGGTATAGATGCTTTTTCGTGGATGATTCCATAAATTCCCGGCGGAGCCGAAAAAAATTTGATTTCCCGAGGGTTTCCTTTTGATAACTATTGTTTTTTCAGACGGAATGAACCTGTTTGAAATACCGAATCATCTCCAATGGTGTAAAGCGAATCTCCCGAAATGACGATGTCAAATTCAACCTGGTCTCCCTCTACGAAGCTATAGGCACAACCGTAGCTGGCTTTGATTGTTAATGCTTCACCGGTAATGGGATGTGTGTGGTCCGTTAAGATATACGCCGGCGTATATTCGTTGAATAAACGGTCGTCTATGACAAAAGTAATTCCCGCTTTACTGGTTTTTCGTCCGGTCATCAGGTCTTCGTTTTCATAACGGGCCAGGATCATCTTTTTATCTATCAACGAAGGCGGATCGATGCTGATCCATAATGAATCCAGGTTTAACGGTTTATACACAAATTGTCCGAAGGTCAGTTTACAGCTCACATGATAAGTGGAATCATTTTTCACTTTGATTGTTCCGGAATGTTCTCCGTAACTATCGTTTCCTTCATTTTGATAGGTGAAAATAACCTTGTTTCCCGGTAAAATTTTCAAGTAGCATAAGTAGCTTCCTCTGTCGGAATAACCTTTGTAGAGTTGTTCGGTTTTGAAACCGCTGTTCCCTTTTTTTTCTGAATCAGAGCAGCTTACTAGCAGAAACAATATCGTTGGTATGATTAATCGCAGCATATTTATAAGGTATTGCTTTCCCGGCGGAGCCGAAAAAATTTGATTTTTAAGCTTTCTATCTTAAGAGTTCCATCATATTCTCCGGTTTAGCTAATTCGGTAAATCCAAATTGTTTGTACAAACCATGTGCATCAGCCGTTGCCAGTCGTATAACCCTGACATCTTTTAAAGCATCGCATTCCAGGACGTGTTTCATCAGTATTTTTGAATACCCATTTCCCCGGTATTTTTCGTCCATGAACACATCCATCAAATAGGCGAATTGGTAATAATCCGTCACAACGCGCGCATATCCGATTTGCTGCTCATCAAGGAACATGCCGAAGTTCAATGAGTTTTCGATACAGGTACGCATGTTTTCCATGGTGCGGTCCTTCGCCCAATAGGTTTGTGCTATGAAATCCGTAATATATGCGATATCCAAACGATTTTTGTCGGAGGTGATAATCAGATCTTCCATGAATTAAAAATAAGCAATCCATATAAAAATAGCAGGGGTTTAAGATTTAAACCCCTGCTACACTCTAAACATATGAACGTAAATTATGGAAGAATCTGAACCGGTTTGGTAACAACCTGTCCATCTTTATAGATTACCGACAGGTAATAAATTCCTGCTTGAAGATTCGTGTTTTTCAATTCAAATCCCATACCTGTTTTTACCTGGTCTATTTGAATTTCTTTGCCGGAAACATCTTTCAGGGTTAATTGGTTTACAGTTCCATTTGGGATATAAACAGCGAAAGAACCTGTATTCGGATTCGGGAAAACGGAAAAAGCATTTTTATCGGTTACATCTATTCCCAAATGGTCCATCAGGTAATTCCCTGCCGCAAAAACGTTGGGCAACGGCCCGATTTTTTGTGAAAGCGGAAATAGTGTTCCTGCAACCTGGGGTTTTCCGGTGTGAACCAATAAATCCCGTATTTGATCTCTAGATAAAGGATTTCCGGTCACGCTCTTATGCAGGGATTGTATTAATGCAGCCACACCCACTACAATCGGGGAAGCTCCGGAAGTTCCCCCGAAATTGTCCGAGTATTCTTTATTAATACCTTCAGCTGCATAAGCCGATCCATAACCCGTTGTTACAACACCTTCCCCATTTCCCTGCAGATCAATCCGGCTTCCATAATTGGAAAACCACAACCTGGAACGTGATGCATCATCGATGCCAACAGCTCCGGCTCCCACCATAATAGCTTCCGACCAGTTTTCTTCCAGGAACGGATAATGTCCGTTATTATCCATGCTGAAAATAGGGTCATCCAAATCCTGGTTACCATTTCCGGCAGCTTCCACTACAATCAATCCATTTCCGGATATTAACTGGATGGCATCATAATACGGTTCATACCATTCTACCGGTACATAATCCGGATTTGCATCGGGACCGGCAATTTGTTGTTCGATCAGAACGATATCTCCCGGATCCAATTCATCCATGGTATTGATAAGCGCTTCTTCCAGGAAATATGTTAGGTCGAAATAAGCACCTGAAAAAAACAGCTGGCTTTGATAAGCAATCCCGGTCGTTCCTACTCCATCATTCAGAGAACCGATTTCTCCCAATACAGCCGTTCCGTGATCCGGTCCGAACCCGGGATCTTCCGGTTGTGGTCCTATGATAGTAACCGTTGGAAGATCATCATGAAGGTCGTTGAATGTATATTCTATATCACAAACNNTACAAATAAAGCTGTGTCGGTTGAAAATCAGGTACTGCCGGCAGGCTTAATTTCGGCGGAATGCTCACATACTTAACGGTACTCAGTCTCGTTTCTATTTCCTTTTTCACCGATTGAATATCTTCATCAGCATTTAAGTGAAATTCAAAAATTGTACGCGGATCCGAAAGGTTCTTTTTCAGATTTTGTTTTGCTTTTTCATAATAAGCATCCAATTTTTCGGGGGCAATGGAATAAAAAGGTTCCCAATGTCCATATTGTCCAAGATCCGGGAGTGTGCCGGACTCAGAAACCAGTTTTCCGTCTTTGACAGATACGGATGTTCCTTCCCGGAATTTCACGTGTAAAATTTTTCCCGGGTTATTTTGTGCTGTCGCTGTAAAAAAAGAAAAAGATAAAATGGTAAGCAGACGAAATTTCATAAGCGAGTTATTTTCGCCAATGCTAGGAAATATATCTCAACTTTCTGTACAAATAATTTGTAACCTGAAATTTATTGAGGGAAAGGTAATAAAGGAAATGTAACCGGGTGTCTGCTTAAAGCATTTTGATGCGATTCGTCAGTTCATCTCTGTATGAACCCCCGATCGGAATGAGTTTGCGGTCATTTTCCAACTGCAGGTTCGGGAAATCGATCGATGCAATTTTATCCAGACGAACAATGAACGAACGATGTACACGGATAAACTGGTCTGTACCCAATTTTGTTTCGATATCCTTCATCGTTGAATGGATCGTGTAACGTGTTTCATTGGTGTTGATAACTACGTAATCCTTCAAAGCCTCAATGAAATAAATATCGTTCATATTCAACTTTACCAATTTGCTGTTGGATTTTACGAAAATGAACTCATTGAGTGAATCTTTCTCTTTGTTTTCAACAAGGGAATAAAGCATATCGCGTTCGCGTTCCACTTCCTGTTCCTTCTTGTGTTTGTATAGAGCCATTTCAATCGATGTGTGTAAATCGATTTCTTTGAAAGGTTTTAAAATATAACCGTAAGGTTCGGTAACTTTTGCTTTGGATAGAGTAGCTTCATCTGCATAAGCTGTCAGATAAATTACCGGAATGGAGTATTGGTTACGAACAATTTCTGCTGTTTCGATCCCATTCATTTCTCCTTTCAACATGATGTCCATAAGGACAATATCAGGCTGATTTGCTTCCAATAATTCAAGTGCTTTTTCACCTGAAGGAGCCGCACCAACAACGTGGTAACCAAGCTTTTTCAAACTTGACTGGATATCCTTCGAAACAATGAATTCATCTTCTACAACTAACACATTAGCCTTCGTCATTCTTTACAGCTTTGGAGTCAAAAGTAATTAATTTTGAGCGTTAATTACAATCTGTTCTAATTATTTCGTAGACACTTCACTTTCGTTCGTCTATTCGAATATAAACTTTAACTATGAATTGTGCAAATTAGTCTTCAAAAGAGCGAAAACAAAATAAATAGAATAAAATCTTTTTTTAAAAAGAAATCTATTATATCTATTAGGGGTGTTAATTCGTGTAAAACTTTCAATGAAAGGATTCGTTTTTTAAACTTATGAGTTCATTTGAGAGATTTATTGACAACCGGAATACATCTTTTGAAGTTCTATCACAAGACTTTACGCAGATATGAACAAAATGAGTTAAATTGTTAATGTGGATAAAATAGTTTGGTTTTACTCTGTTAATATGTGTTTAACATGGTGATAAAAGATCGATAATTTGATCAAACTTTTGAGTGCTTTATTCAAAAACTTGTACATATGATTAAATAGTTCGAATATCCTAGAAATACTTATTGAATCTTTCCAACAGATATTGACAATTTGGATTTAAAAGGTGTGTAAAACTACTTTTAACAAGAGCAACAAAATCAGCACTTTCCGGGAATGCATTTTTTCTTATTGTTAATTGATTGTTCCATTTGTTGATAAGCCTTAACTTTGAGAAAACTTTCAGTATTATGTCACAAATCATTCCTATAGGAGCAGATCATGCAGGATTTCAATTGAAATCAGAAGTTATTAAACATTTGGAATCATTGGGTTACCAGGTAAAAGATTACGGATGTTACAGTGAAGAAAGCATTGATTATGCTGATTTCGGTCACCCGGTTGCCGATCACGTGGAAGCAAATGAAGGGTCCAAAGGAATTGTAATCTGCGGAAGCGGGAACGGAATTAACATGACTGTTAACAAACACCAGGGAATTCGCGGAGCACTTTGCTGGAAGAAAGAAATTGCTCAATTGGCTCGTGAACATAATGATGCAAACATTTTGACGCTTCCTGCTCGATTTGTTTCTGTAGAAGAAGCATTGGAAATGGTGGATATTTTCTGGAACACCGATTTTGAAGGTGGAAGACACCAGAAGCGTATTGATAAAATCCCGATGTGTAAATAGTTTCATGTTCAAAAGTTTAAAAAGGTTCAAGAGGTTCAAATATTGAACAATTGACTTTTTGAACATTTCAACTCTTATTGATAAAGTATGAAAGGAATCACCAGTCTTTTATTTTCAAGTGCCTTGTGCGTTTGTTTTTCCCAACAGGTTGACGTACCAAAAAAGTACAGCTCTTATATAGATGAAGCCGATCTGAAAAAAAACCTCACAGTTATAGCTTCCGATGAATACCTGGGAAGAGAAACCGGGAAACAGGGGCAGAAAATGACAGCTGAGTTCCTGAGTGCTTATTTTAAGAAACTGGGTTGTTCTTTTGCACCGGGAATGTCGGGTTATGAACAATACTTTGATGTCATTGAAAGTACACCCGGAGGAACGATGAGCCTGAACGGATTGAACCTGAATTTCAAAACAGATTTTATCTATTATTCCTGTAAGTCGAAAACAAGTTTGGAGAATCTTCCGGTCTATACAAACGACCAGCTGGCAAAAGCTGGAAAGGAGCCTTGCTACCTGGTATATATGCTAAGAAGCCTGGAAGTGCGTAAAGAGGTTGCTGCTTTGAAAAAAGATCTTCCGAAGCATGTAAAAGGAATTATTTTGGTTTCCGATCAGTATACTACTTTATATGAGTACATTGAACATTACGTTACGACGAAAACAATGTACCTGGCGGATGAAAAGAGAAAGGAAGAATTCCCGATCCTGTTTGTGAACAAGTCTTCTTTGCAAAGCCTGAACAAAAAATCGAATGGATTTCTTTCCGGAACAGGAAAGATATCGAAGCCAACGAAACCGGTTTTTACATTAAGTGGTCAGCTGAATACACAGGAAGAACGATTAACAAGCTCCAATGTATTGGCTTATATTGAAGGAAGTGATCCTGTCCTTTCAAAGGAAGTGGTGGTTATCACGGCACATTATGATCACATTGGTGTGGATCATGGAGTTGTTTACAATGGTGCGGATGATGACGGAACAGGAACAGTTGCTTTGCTGGAATTGGCAGAAGCATTTATGGAAGCTAAGAAAAACGGAGAAGGTCCGAAACGTTCTATTTTAATCATGCCTGTTTCAGGCGAAGAAAAAGGACTGCTTGGTTCGGATTATTATTCTGCACATCCGGTGATTCCTTTGGCAAATACGGTTGCCGATCTGAATATAGATATGATAGGCCGGAATGATATCGGACATGAAAAGGATACCAATTACATTTATATCATCGGTTCGAATATGCTGAGCAATGATCTGCACGATGTAAATGAAAAAGCGAATGAAAAATACACGCGTGTAAAACTGGATTATAAGTTCAACAGCTTATCTGACCCGAACCAGTTCTATTACCGTTCGGATCATTACAATTTTGCCAAGCACAGTATTCCTGTCATTTTCTACTTCAGCGGAGTTCATGAGGATTACCATCAACCTACAGATGATGTGGAAAAGATCATATTCTCGAAAGTGGAAAAAATAGCCCGCCTGGTTTTTTATACGGCCTGGGAGCTTTCAGACAACCCGAAAAGAATCCGGTTGAATTAATAACCTAGCAGGGATTCAATCAGCGCATTTGTTTTTTGAACGTATTCGGTATACACTTCCCCTGTTCCCGGTCCGTTGAAACCGGTATGAATGCGTTTTACTTCCCCGTCTCTTCCAATATAAATAGAGGTAGGGAAAGAGATCACTTCATTGAGCATTTTAAATTGTTCGGAAGCAATTCCTTTGGAGGCTTTTCCTCCGACTAAAAAAGTGAAGTCTAAATTTTTACGTTCTTTCAGAGTAAGGATCTTTTTAGCCTGGTCTTCAAAAGTGTCGGCAGTTTCATACCCGATAGATATGATTTCCAATCCTTTGGAATGGTATTTTTCGTACAATTCCTTGTAATAATTGGTTTCGTCCATGCANNCTGAAAGGAGTATTTTCCTTCTTAAGAACGGTAATGGAATCCGGATCACGTAATTCAAAATTGGGATTATAATTTGCAACGAAATCCGTAGAATAATGTTTACCGCTGTAAAAATAACCCTGAACATGCTGCTGATCTTTTAAAGACCCGTTCAGTAAAAATGCATGTGAACCATCGAAGGCAGAAAGGTAGAATTTAGATCCTTCAATAAATCCTTCTAAAAAACGGTAATCACCGGTTTCTGTTCGGAATGTCCCGGTCAGATGATTGTGATCCTGGGAAATAATTCCAAGCGCACTTTCTTCGTCATTGGTTTCAGGAGAAAAATGCGTTTCCCATTTTCCACTTAGATTTCCACCCGGAGCCTCTTTTTTTCGTGTTTTTTGATTGAAATTAGCGAAAAATGGAATTTTGTAATTGACTCCTTTGTTGTAGTTGAACCAAAATCCGCGGATTTCTTTTTTCTTATGAGTGATGAAACGCAATTCGGAATCAAANNCTCGGGAAAGGTAAAACAATGGTATCTCCCTTTTTAATTCCGTTCGTTAATTCGATTCTTTCTTCGGCATTATTAACAACCAGGAGAGTTCTTTTTTGTTTTTTCTCCACAGTTAAATGAACCGGCAATTGGGTTGTTTCATTTAGTTGAAGATAAGCTGAATAGGATCCGGGAAGAAGCGGGATCTTTTGAGAGTACACGGTTGTTGCTGATAAACCCATCAGTAACAAGGAGGAAATACTTATTTTCATTGGGGTGCTAAAGTGCTACTAAGATAAATTTTATTTTGAAGAATTCTGCCTTGTGCAACCTTTTTTGGTAGTTTAGAGTCTATTGATACAGCAAGTGCTATGGATGATTTAACATTGGTAAATGAATGCGCCAAAGGAAATTCAAAAGCACAGCGAGCGTTGTTTGATAAGTTTGCTCCCAAGATGCTGGCAGTTTGTCAGCGTTACCTGAGAAATAACCAGGAAGCTGAGGATGTTTTACAAGATGGTTTTGTAAAAGTTTTTCAGAAGATTGTGGATTTCAAAATGGAAGGATCTCTGGAAGGATGGATCAGAAGGATTGTTGTAAATACAGCCCTGGACACCATCCGGAAGAACAAAAAGTTATTGGATGACGTACAAGTCGAAGAGGTTCAATACAAAGTATCCTTTACAGACCATCAGTTTGATGGAATGGATCTGGCACAGTTAATGAAACTGATTAACGAAATGCCGGATGGATACCGGATTGTATTTAACATGTTTGCAATAGAAGGTTATTCGCATAAAGAAATAGCAGATACATTGGGAGTAACGGAGAATACCTCCAAATCACAATACTCGCGTGCACGAGCTTTTCTACGCACTCAATTAGAATTATTAG
>DJFP01000224.1:512-2985 GCA_002432565.1 Flavobacteriales bacterium UBA5869 | reverse complement strand
AAAGGTCTTTCTGCTTTGACGAAATGGATCATTGGCTCAGCTGCAGTTGGAACTGTAGGTGTGGTCACTGCTGTTGTTGCTTTGAATTCAGGTGAAGAAAGTGTGAACAAAAAAACGGATTCTCCAAAAGAAATCTCTCAGAATGTGATCACAACAAGTCCGGGAGTGAACAAATCTGAAGACACGAAATTTGCACCACATACCGGCTATACAAAACCGGTAGTTGTTGAAGATAAACAGTTTGAAGATATTCCTCAGACAACGAATCCTAACAGTAAGGAATACATCAAGGACGATTTCGTTAAGAATGATAATGTTCCGCAGGAAGCAGCTAAACCGGATAAAGTGAAACAGGAAGAAACGCAGGTTTTAACCGATAACTTTAGAAAAGAGTCAGTTGAAAAAACAGATTCTAAAAAAGAACTGACGGATAAGAAAGATGATGTAAGAGAAACTCCTCCTACGAAACATCCGGAAGATTCGAAGGAACCTGTTTTCGTGAAACTGGAAGCAAAAGTGACTAAGTTCCCGAGTATTTTTACTCCGAATGGTGATGGAAGTAATGACATCTACTTTGTAAAGGCAGAGAACATCAACGACTTCCAATTGTTGATCATTGATCAGAACAACCGTGAAATGTTCCGTTCAAACACACCTGGTGAACAGGAAGGATGGAANNGCACCGAGCGGAAGCTACGCAGCAATCGTTACAGGAAAAGATCAAAACGGGAAAAGTTTCCGGGACATTCAATTGTTCGAATTAAGACGCTAATAATTACACGTATACTGAAACAAAGTGAAAGAGCATTCGTCGTTTTTGACGAGTGCTTTTTTGCTTAAATGAAATTGTTTTGTGATTAACTGTAGATACGCGATGAGTCGCGTACCTACCATTTTTCAAAGTTTAAAAAGCAAAAAACCCTGACAGTAATCGTCAGGGTTTCTGAGGTCTCGTCCGGATTCGAACCGGAGTACACGGTTTTGCAGACCGTTGCCTAACCGCTCGGCCACGAGACCGTCTTGTGCCGGCAAAAATAGTAATTTTTATTTAATCCCAATGAAATCGGGAAAGATGTTTCTATCTATTTTGAACTCTTTTAACGTTTATTCTACCAGGTTCCCGACTCAATAATAATTGCAACGTTATCTACATCTCCGTTAATAGGAGGACAAATCTTAGTCACTTTTACGCGAAGCGCAATTAACCCTTTGATCTCTTGCTCAATACGTGAAACAATCCGTTGGCCGACATGTTCGATCAGCTTGGAACGAATAGCCATTTCTTGTGTTACAATCGCATTGATATGTACGTAATCAATCGTCTGGCTCAATTCGTCGTTCAAGGCAGCTTGAGAAAAATCGGTTTTCATGCAGACATCTACTACGTAGTTTCCGCCAATCTTTCCCTCCTCCTCTAAGCAGCCGTGATAAGCGTAGAGTTTTATTCCGTTGACTTCTATCAGATGATTCATCCCAGTTTTGCTAATCCGTCGTTCATGCGGTTCAAACATTCTTCCTTACCTAAATAAGCAGCAATTTCGAACATAGAAGGCCCCATTCCTGCTCCTGTTACCAGCAAACGGAATAAAGGCAGTACAGCTCCGATCCCCAAAGATTTCTCTTCCAGGAAGGATTTAAATGCCGTTTCAATACTTGGAGCATCAAATGTTGAAAGTGCTTCCAGTCTGCTTTTCCATTCAGTCATCAATGCAGCAGAATCTTGTTTCCATTTCTTGGAAACTGTCTGCTCGTCGTAAGAAGTTGGCTTATTGAGCAGGTAAGATCCTTCTTCCATCATGTCTTTGATGAAGGTTGCACGCTCTTTCATCAAGTGGCAGAACTGTGCTATTTTTTCATCACTTTCCGCAAGATTGAATTGAGATTTGAGCATTTGAGCTAAATCTTCATCGCTTGTTGCTTTTAAATATTGCTGTTGGAACCACTTGGTTTTATCCGGATCAAACTTTGCTCCTGCTTTACTTACACGATCAAGGCTAAATGCTTCAACCAACTGGTCAAGACTGAAAATCTCTTGAGTTGTTCCCGGGTTCCACCCAAGGAAAGCGAGCATATTGATGAATGCATTATTCAAATAGCCGCTTTCACGGTAACCGGTAAATGATTCCATGTTTCCTGTTTTCGGATCTTTCAGGTTTCCTGAAATTGGGAAAACCGGGAAGCCAAGACGGTCTCCGTCTCTTTTTGAAAGTTTACCGTTTCCGTCAGGACGAAGCAATAATGGAAGGTGCGCAAATTTAGGAGCATCCCATCCGAATGCCTGGTAAAGCAAAATGTGAAGCGGTGCAGACGGAAGCCATTCTTCCCCACGGATTACGTGAGATATTTTCATCAAATGGTCATCCACAATATTCGCTAAATGGTAAGTTGGAAGTCCGTCACTTTTGAATAACACTTTGTCATCCAGGTTGTTCGTATTTACTACTACCCATCCACGGATGATATCTTCGAATCG
>DJFP01000224.1:0-477 GCA_002432565.1 Flavobacteriales bacterium UBA5869 | reverse complement strand
GTCAGGGAGTTTTTCAAAGAGGAACGTGTGATAGAGTTGTATTGCCAATTGGGCATCCCCATATTTTTTGCCTGTTCGCGAACGGCATCCAATTCTTCAGGAGTATCGAATGCATAATACGCTTTATCGTTTTCTACAAGTTGAAGCGCGTAAGGTTTATAAAGATCCATCCGCTCACTTTGAACGTAAGGGCCGTATTCGCCACCGATACCCGGACCTTCAGTAGGCATAATTCCACACCATTCTAAAGATTCCATGATATATTCCTGTGCTCCGGGAACGAAACGCTCCTGGTCGGTATCCTCTATTCGAATAATGAAAGTTCCATTATTGTGTTTTGCAAAAAGATAATTATAAAGTGCTGTTCGAACACCTCCCATGTGTAATGGTCCGGTTGGTGATGGTGCGAAACGAACACGTACGTCTGACGAACTCATGCTTGTAAATTTTATGCAAAAGTAATTAAATAATGACCTC
>DJFP01000230.1:2274-5764 GCA_002432565.1 Flavobacteriales bacterium UBA5869 | reverse complement strand
GAAAAAGGAATATGAACCACAGCCGGAAAATCATCCGGACCATTCACTGCCAAAGATCCGAACGGATGCTGTTCCAAAAATTTCAGAACGAGCTCCTGATCTTTCAACTCAAAATCCTTCGGGATATACATAAAGCAAATATACCATTTCGGGCGCAACTGAGATAATTGGATTAACTTTGTAAAAAACTGTTCCATGTTATTTTCGGATTATCCCATCTCCAAAGAAATTAAAGCTCAATTAGAAGTTTTAGGTTTTAAAAGACCTACAGACATTCAATTCAAAGCGATCAGTCCTATCCTGAACGGAGAAGATGTTTTTGGTATTGCGCAGACCGGGACCGGAAAAACAGCAGCTTTTGCCATTCCCATTATTCATAAGCTAAGTACTTCAACGGCAAAATCAAAAAACCCGAGATGCATTGTAATGGCCCCAACCAGGGAATTGGCTGAACAGATCAAACAGGCATTTGAAAGCATCGCAAAAGGTTCCAACATCCGTATTACAGCAATTCTGGGAGGATTGGAACAAGACAAACAGATACAGGAGCTTAAACGCGGAACAGATGTCATTGTTGCTACTCCCGGACGCGTTTTCGACTTGCGCTCACAAGGACATCTTTCCCTGGATTCGATCCGGTTCCTGGTATTGGATGAAGCCGACCGCATGCTGGAATTGGGGTTTGCGCACGACATGAAGGCCATCCACAAACTTTCTCCGCAGCGAAACAGGCAAACCTTATTTTTCTCTGCAACCATTGATAAAAAGATCAAGGCTTTGGCTTATGATATGGTGAGAGACGCCATCCGCATCCAGATTTCACCGAAAGATCCGGTTGCCAAAAACATTGAACACGGCTACATCAAAGTAGAAATGGATGACAAGCGTTTCTTCCTGGAGAACATTATCAAAGAATACGAAGAACTGAAATACGTGGTTTTCGTCCGTACCAAAGTTCGTTGCGAACGCGTTGTGGCAGCCATGGAACGTGTGGGTATAAAAGCCGAAGCACTTCACGGAGGAATAGACCAAAAAGACCGTTTTGCCATTCTCGATCGATTCAGATCGGGGGAAAACACCGTTTTGATTACCACAGACGTTGCAGCTCGCGGAATCGATATTCAGGGAGTTGACTACGTAATCAATTACGATCTTCCGGAACAGCCAGAACAATACGTTCACCGAATCGGGAGAACGGGTCGTGGTGAAAACAAAGGACAAGCGCTTTCTTTTTGCAGTAAGGACGAAGAAAAAACATTGGAAGAAATTGAATTGTACCTGGGGTATGACATCGAAGAAATTATCATCTCAAAAGGAGATTATTCCGCTATTCTAAAAGACACCGAAGACCTCACCTACGACTGGAAAAAGTTACTGGACGAAGCCAACGAGGAGGATGGAACGGAAGACACCTGGTGATTAATTACGAATGACGAATTCCAAATTACGAATGATGACACACTTTTTACACATTCGTAAAAAACAGCATTCAAACCAAAATGAAAAACAGATCACCCGAAGACTACCTGACTTACACCCGACTATTAAGCGTCTTTTGTACGAAAATTTAACTCTGAATTCGTAATTCGTAATTCGTTCCGTCAGCTGACGGACGTAATTTGTAATTCAAAAAAAGCCATCCTTTCGGACAGCTCTTCAACCTATCTATCAAACTGAAAATTATTTCGATGAAACCACGTCGTATTGCATATCGATCCGGGACATTTCCACATCCATTTCGTTCCAGGAATACAATTCAACATACAAACCCGTAACAGAATCAAAAACAGTCACACGGCGGTCTTTCTTGCGGTAAGATTCATAGGCTTTCGCATCGAATAACTGACGTTGCGAACGAAGAACCATTTGATTATCTGCAAAACGGTAAGATTGTGCCATCACATAATTGAGCTTCGACAATTTACGCATATCTTCTTCCAGGTCAAATCGTTCTTCGGGGGTGAAATTCGCTTGAATCAAACGTTGTGTAACAGGTGCACAGTCTGAAAATTTCTGTACAAGGGTAACGGTGTTAGCTTGAGAGAATCCTACGAAGCCAATCCAAAGAGCAGCTAAAATGGTAAATGTAGTTTTCATAGCAGTGTGTTTTAAGATGATCTTAATAATGGCTTTCATTATTAACTATCTAAAAACTACAAACTATTTATCCGGAAATCAAATCTGTGGAAATTCTAACAATCAAACTCAACAAAACAAACCGCCTATTTACTGGTAATTACAAAAAATCACCAAAAACACGCAATTCATCCTAAACTCAAATCTATTCATTATGCACTCATAAATATTCGATCGGAAATGCATTTTGATCATTTTAACAACCAAATCGTTTTTATACGACAATCAAACACCAAATCTTACCAAACAAATGTCAAAACATGCAATTTATCCAAGAGTCTTTTCTACCGGATTTAGAGAATATTTACTTCGCGTTCCAGTGTCACACCGAACTTTGCCCGGATATCTTCGATAATCGAAGTAGACAGATCGAAAATCTCACGACCTGTTGATCCGCCGTAATTCACCAACACCAGGGCTTGTTTTTCATGCACACCGCAGTTTCCGGTTCGCTTTCCTTTCCAGCCCGCTTTTTCAATCAGCCAGCCGGCAGCCAGTTTTTCTTCGCCGTTCTCTTGCGGATAATGCGGTACATCCGGATAATTAACTGCAATTTGCTCCAATACTTCCCTTGAAACAACCGGATTTTTAAAAAAGCTTCCTGCATTTCCCAATACTTTTGGATCCGGAAGTTTACTCCTGCGGATATTCATAACTGCCTGGCTAACCGTGTCGACCGTTATTTCACTTACCCCCATTACCTCAATTTCAGACTGAATAGCGCCATAAGTTGTATTGATAACTGGATTCTTTGACAATTGGTAGGAAACCGAGATAATAACATATTGATCTTTCAAGGCTCTTTTGAAAACACTTTCCCTGTAACCAAACTGGCACTGCTCCCTGTTAAAAGTGTGCACTTCCAGGGAATCAATATGCAGTGCTTCCAGGGAAACAAAAGTATCTTTGATTTCAGCACCATATGCCCCGATATTCTGCATCGGACTTGCACCGACACTTCCGGGGATCAAACTCATATTCTCAATTCCTCCCCATCCTTTTTCAACCGTATATCTTACAAAAGCATGCCACTCCACTCCGGAACCAACTTTCACAACAACATGTGTTTCTGTTTCATTTATGATCTCAATTCCGGAAATCTCGTTTTTCAACACAAAAAACGGCAGGTCTTTCGTAAGCAGAATATTACTCCCGCCACCAAGAATAAACAAAGGTGTTTCTTTGTCCCTGTTTCGCAAAAGGTCTTTTAATTCATCCAATGATCCGAAACGCCCGAATGATTTCGCATTGACGTCAATCCCAAAGGTATTGTAAGGTTTTAAAGAGATATTGTGTTCGATCATGGTGCAAAATTAACCAATTATAAAAACAGTAGGGGCGTAAAATTTTACGC
>DJFP01000230.1:0-2163 GCA_002432565.1 Flavobacteriales bacterium UBA5869 | reverse complement strand
CAACAATTCTTCAAACGGATCTTCCTTCACTTTCGGATAGTACTGAACTCGTGCATTTTTGATCTTAGCTTCCTTGATAGCAAAAGCCAATGCATCGTTTACTCCTCCCAATTTATCCACCAACCCGATCTTCAATGCATCAGTACCTGTCCAAACCCTGCCACGCGCTATCATCTGAACCTGGTCCACAGTCAGACCTCTTCCATCTGCTACACGTTTTTTGAACTGCGCATAGATTTGGTCTACTTCTGTTTGGATCAAAGTTAACTCTTCCGGCGTAAGCTTTCTATTGGTAGACAACACGCTGTGCTTATTGGTTTGAACACGGTCAAATGTCAATCCCAGTTTATTTTCCATAAAAGCTCCTGTGTAAGGAATCACTCCGAAAACTCCGATAGAACCAGTAATGGTTGTTGGTTCAGCAAAGATGGTTGAAGCCGGTGTCGAAATATAATATCCCCCGGATGCAGCAACATCCCCCATGGAAACGATTACCTTTTTCTTTTTGGTCGTCAAAGAAACTTCTCTCCAGATTTCCTCGGAAGCCAAAGCACTTCCCCCCGGACTGTTTACCCTGAAAACAACCACTTTGATCTTATCATTGTTGCGTACTTCGCGGAAATACCTGCACACTTTTTCAGAAGTCATTTCATCTCCGTCAACCGTAATTGCTCCTTCCGCAACAATAACAGCTACATTCGCAGTGGTAGTCTCGTCATCGAAAGCCAATTGCTTATTTTTAAATCCTTTTGAAGCATATTCTTCAAAGGTCATGATATTTTTCAAATCCTTCAATTTGGATTTCTTCAGGATGATCTCCTCCACTTCATCGCGGTATTTCGCAGCATCGATCAATTTGAATTTCACGGCATCATCCACACGCTGGATTTTTGCATTTTCAGCAATATCGTTTAATTGAGCAGTTGTTATTTTACGATCTGCAGCGATCTGAGAACGAATATCACTCCAGATTGAAGACATATAACGCTGAGTTTGCAGACGGCTGGAATCACTCATGTCTGTTCTAAAATAAGGCTCAACAGCACTTTTAAAATCATTGTTAGACCCACGGATCACCTGCATTTCGATTCCCAGCTTATCAAAAGTATTTTTAAAGAACATCAATTCTCCTCCCAAACCGATGAATTCCATTGCAGAAGTGGAAAAACCATATACTTCATCGGAAACCGAACTGATGTAATATTGCTTCTGGGTAATCACTTCACCGTTCAGGTAAGCAACCAGGAACTTCCCGGATTTTTTAAAATCCTTCAGAGCATTACGGATTTCCATAGCAGTTGCATAACCACATTGAACATTCCCCAATTCCAAGTAAATCCCTTTCACATGCTTGTCCTCCTTTGCTTTTTCCAAACCGGTCAGAATATCAGCCAAACCATTTGTTTTATCCATTTTGAAATTGGAAGGGTTCAAAGTCGAAGAACTTCTTTCTCCGATCGGACCACTAAGGGTCATATGGAGTACCGTGGAATCCTTTGCCGAAGGTTCTTCACTAAACATGGACCCGAAAATAATTAACCAAAAAATCCACCCGAAAACGGATAAGATCATGGAAGCCAGCAATGACGGCCAGAATATGCGCCAAAATGAAACTTTAACTGTAGACGTTGACATAGATTATAACTTTGGAACAAATATACATCCAATTAAAAAAGTCGTTCCACCTTTAATGATGTAAGCTATCTTTACTTCATCAAAAGGATAAATAGTTATTTGAATGGCAAGTCCGAAAAAAAGCAATTTTAAAGACCTTATATATGTAGGAGCAGGCACTAATTTGGGCGACAGGATGACCAATATCAGGCAGGCTATTGCAGAATTAACTTTAATTGGCATAGAAGTGCGTCGAACGGCATCTGTTTATGAAACAAAACCATGGGGATTCGAATCAGAAAACCTTTTCTTAAACACTGTTTTTGAATGCGTTAGCAATAAATCAGCAGAAGAATGTTTAAAAGCCACTCAATTTGTGGAAAAAAAAATGGGCCGGAAAAAGACCTTAAAGGAAGGATACGAATCCCGAATCATTGACCTGGATATTCTCTTGTTCAAAGATCAACAAATTCAACTACCCGGGTTAACAATTCCACATCCGTATATTACTGAAAGACAGTTTGTAATAACACCTATGTACGAACTAAC
>DJFP01000156.1 GCA_002432565.1 Flavobacteriales bacterium UBA5869 | reverse complement strand
TGGCGGTCCATGGATTGAAATATTCATCCAGGATTCCCCAGGTTTTATCAAAATGTTTGTCGTTGTTATACTCAAAACGCCCGATGTATTCCTCGTAGCCCATTTGAGAGGCAAAGCTGTTGAAGCGCATAGAGCCATTGGTTGCCCCATGATAAAATGCCGTACTGTAACCGTGTTTTGTAAGAATATTCGGAAGGCTTTGTACCTGGTTGTTGCAATAAGCTGAGGAAATGTACGGATTGTCCATTAATGTCGGTATCGATGCGGAAATAGTCGGTACAGCTTCAATGGATTTCTTTCCGTTAGAGATCCCGTATTCGAAATACCAGCATTCATTGAGTAGTGAGTCCAGGTAAGGAGTATAGGAAATACTGTTGTTGAATTGCCCGACCCATTCATTCCCGAAGCTTTCCAGCATAATGATCATTACGTTGGTACCGTCAGGGAGAATGTGCTGCGGATGACTGGTCCTTCTCGGGTTGAAAAGTTTGTCCAATTCTTTTTCCGAATAATAGTGCTGTTCCGTTAAATCATCTTTTCCGATGGACTTCAACAAAGTGAATGCTGAATTGAGCACCAACGCAGAATTTTCAGGTTGTGTATATAAGGTGGCATCAATGGATGAAATGGGCCGCAGACCAAACCCTCCTCTTCCGATCAGGAAAAACAAGGGAACAACCAGGAAGAAGACAGCCAGTTCTTTTCGGAGTGTACTCTTCGAAACATTTTTCAATTTTCGGATACTGGTTCTTCTGTAAAATCTTACCAGGAGCCATGTGCCGATAATGAAGATTAGGATGAGCATCCAATAGTCGGCAAAGAAACTTCCGAGTAATTGTCCCACATCATTTCCGGCTGAAACAATCACAAAGAGATCCGCTGTGGATCGTTTCAGCGTGAAATTGTAATAAGCCGTGTCCATGAGGTTCAGGGCAACAATCAATAAAGTTGGAATGAAGAACGTTACTGCCTGCAATGCCCGGACAATCCAATTCTGCTGCCATTTTTCAGGCAGTAAACTGAAAACGATGAAAGGCATGAGCAGCAACCCTATGGTGGAAAGGTCGAACCAAATTCCGGCCAGCCAATCNNATCCGGAGCAACAAGCTATGCAGGGTTATCGGAAGAGCATGACGCAGTTTTTTCAACATAGTGCAAAAATAAGGAACCTTTTTGAGGTAGGTGTTGTCTTTGTGTTACTTAAAAATAGATAGAATTTAGAAATGTGACGGGGACGGAAATCAAAAACCAGATAGAAACATAGACCACAAAGATTTTGTATACCCTGCGGAGGGTGGTTTTGAAAAAGTCTTACTTAAAACGGTTAGGAATGACTTTTTTCAAAGTTCCTATCTTTGGCAGATGAAATATCTTGTAATCTGTTTATTGATATGTTTCGGCTCACAGGCGCAGGACCTGGAGGCGTTCCGCATTTTTGATGCTAAAGGGAAAGAGGTTTCTTTCGGGAAAATGATGGCTAAAGTTTCTCAGAACCAGGTGGTTTTGTTCGGAGAATTTCACGATAACCCGATTTCACACTGGCTGGAGTTAAATGTGCTGATGGAATTGAATAAACACGCCAAAGGACCTAAGCTGGCAGTAGGATTTGAAATGTTTGAGCTGCACCAGGCAAAGGCACTGAATGATTATATCAGGAACAAATCTTACAAGGCTTTGAAAGATTCAACGGAATTGTGGACCAATTTCAAAACAGATTACAAGCCGGTGCTGGATTCTGCCATTGCACAGGGGAATATTCCGTTTGCGGCAAATGTGACCCGTAAATATGCGAGTTTAGTCTTTAAGAAGGGATTAAGTGCTTTGGATACACTTCCGGAAGACCAGAAAAAATGGATGGCCCCACTGCCTTTTCCATTTGATTCTACACTGACACAATATGTGGAATTAATCGAAATGGGGAAAGAAATGCATGCTTCGGGGATCAATTTTGCATATGCACAGGCAATCAAAGACGCTACAATGGGCTATTCCATTACACAGCATATAAAAGCCGGAAAAAATGTGTATTTCCTAAACGGTGCTTTCCATTCGGATTTCCACCAGGGAATTATGTGGTACGTGCAGCATTACGCTCCCGGAACCAGTGTGGGAACAATTACAACGGTTTCACAAAAAGATGTGCGCAAACTTCAGAAAGAACATTTGAATCGCGCTGATTTTATTGTGGTGGTGAATGAGACGATGCTTTCCACGCATTGATTTAATTCCGAATGCCTAATTCCGATTTCCAAATTGTTTTAATAAGGAATTCGTAATTCGTAATTCGTAATTCGTAATTCGTAATTCGTAATTACTTCTCGTTTGTACGCTTCAATAATTCGTTATAGTCTTCCAAAAGCTTCAAATACTTGTTTTTCCAGTATTCTTTGGATTGGTTGGAGTACGGATTTTCAGGATCTTCGAAAGAATGGTTGTTCATGGAACTCAGTTCCTTGATCTCATCCGAGAAATCGTGGTGAATAATATTCCCGATAGACATAACTGTTTCCAGGTCAATTTGCGTATTATCAAACATCAGGTACATCCATCTGCGGCTTCTACCCAATCTCTTGGCAATTGCACTAATGGGATACCCACTTTGNNAATGTTAAACACAAAATACTCGTTTACGGGAATTTGTAGTCAGATGCGGGAATTTGCGGCAAAAATAGTGTAATTGCGCAGATATGAGCTATAAGTGAGAATGAATTTTTGGCTTTATTTTCACTCTTTTCAGTCCGTTTTATCCGGATTGGTTTTCTTAAGTAATGTGTTGTAGCTTTCTAATAGTTTCAGGTACTTATTCTTCCAGTAATCTTTGTTCTGTTTATTGTATTTGGATTCCTGTTCGGAAAAGGAACCGGGATTTACGACGCTGAGTTCCTTTATTTCATCAGAGAAATCATGGTGTATGATCTTACCGATCGAAATAATTGATTCGATGTCCACCTGTGAATTATCGAACATCAGGTACATCCACCTTCTGCTTTTTCCCAATTTTCGCGCAATCTGGCTAATGGGATACCCACTTTTCCGGATTGCTCTTTCCACTATTTCGCCACGATGTTGCATAGCGACAAAATTGTTTACTATTTTGAGTAAATTAATTACCAAAAATTATACAATAATGAGAAATATTTTATAGATTTGTTTCGTGCTTGAGAACTGAAGGACGAAAAATGATTCTCAAAAGAGAAAAATGTAAGTTCAAAAAGAATCCGGGTGCTCGGTAATTTTGATACAANNTTGGTCGGGTGGAAGTGACCGAATGGTGTGGGGATCGAGATTCCCATACCATTCCTTTTTATTCGATTGGAAAATGAAAAAGTTCATTCAACGGAATCTCCAAAGCCTTGGAAATCTGATAGATCATGCAGGTAGAGACATTGTTTTCTCCCCTTTCAATACGTCCGATTTGTTTGCCGGAGTTTCCAACAAGAAATCCCAGGTCCTCCTGGGTCATATTCCTGGCCAATCTCAGCTCGCGCACCCTGTTTCCAAGGGCATTCAGGAAATTTTTGTCAACCACATTTTGCACATACAAGAGTGGAGGTTTCATAAAAACCATAAAAGCCCATGTATGGGTTATTTTGGGGTTTTTGATTATTTTTGATCAAACAGGAAAGACCTGAAAAATTAGAAATAACCAACATTTTGTTCACTTATAACTACTAAATATTCTAAATAAATACCCTATTCTATATGAAAAGA
>DJFP01000166.1 GCA_002432565.1 Flavobacteriales bacterium UBA5869 | reverse complement strand
ATTCCCAAAAGGAAAAACAGCAGATGAAATCGTAAACGAAGTGGAAGCTCAGATCCATGCGTTGAAAAATGAGTTTTCCTAATTAGAGTCAAGACTACTGGAGTCAAGAGTCAGGATGAGTATCCGTTCTTTTATTTCAGATTTAGTCTTGCCTCTCAAAGTCTAGTCTCATGACTCTATTTTTTACGAAGTTTAATCAAAGTAATCTCCGGGTAAATCCCTACTCTTCCCGGGAATCCCAAATACCCGAATCCGCGGTTAACATACAGGAACTGTTTCCCGATATTGTACAGTCCAGCCCACTTTTTGTAACGGAAAGAAACCGGGCTCCATTTAATCCCGAAACGCTCAATTCCGAACTGCATCCCGTGTGTATGTCCCGATAGGGTCAGGTCAATATCTGTTTTCTCCGCCACTTGTTCGTCAAAATGACTGGGGTCGTGAGAGAGTAAGAGTTTAAAAGCATCCGCAGGAACATTTTCCAGGGTTTCTTCCAGCTTCCCGCTTTGTCTGAATGGTGCTGTTCCCCAGTTCTCCACTCCGAGCAGCCAAAACCCGGGTTTCAATTCTACAGCTTCATTCAGTAATGGCGTAAAACCGATTTCCTGGTGTATCGTGATGAGCTTTGCCAGGTTGGCATTCTTCGTTTCTTCCTTGTCCCAGGGAACATAATCTCCGTAATCATGGTTTCCCAGGATACTGTATTTCCCTTTTTTAGCCTCAATTTTGGAAAAGATCGGCTCCCAGCCAAGCATTTCTTCAGCGAGATTGTTCACTAAATCTCCCGTAAAGAACACAAAGTCGGCTTCCAGTTGATTGATCTGCTGAATGGCTTTTTCTACTTTATCATATTTGTTAAAGAAGCTTCCTACATGGACATCGCTGATCTGGACAATCTTCAATCCGTCCGAATCTGCGGGAAGGTTCTCAAAGGGAAGTTCAACAACGTGGGTTTTCCAGTTCCATCTTCCCCAAATAATTCCGGATAAAATGGCAAACAGCATCGCTATTGTAATTCCAAAACCGATGTATTCAACAAGAGCTATCCCGGTAATCAGGTAAATAATCCCAAAAGGAAAGAAACCAAGTGCCGGAACTCCCGCTGCGATCATTACACCAAATGCATTGAATCCTTTGCGGTAATCGGTTGTTCTGCGGTTCCGGATTGCGCGCATCATAACAATCATACTTCCGAAGAACAACACCAGCTGGAGGGTTCCAAGTATGATAACGAAAGGATTTTGGAATTCAAACAGTGAATATGAAAGTGTAGCCTGGGCTAAAAGAATGAGTAAAAGAATAAATCCGAACATGCTGTATTTTTAAGAATAAGCAAATTTAGATGGTGCAGTACGACCCTTAAGCCAATCTTCGTTAAAATCGGTGAAATAATCGGCGAAATATTTGTTCAACATTGAGTTGTTAAAAATTAATACACTTACTGAATCGTTTTTTTGGCTACTTTGGTGTAAAAATAATCGCTATGAGTCGAAATTTGTACATTGTCCCACATGATTTGACCGAGGTTGGGAACACTGCTTTGGACTACGCTTTATTCCTTGGTACGCACGTTAGAACGGACATTATGTTGCTGCATTTGGTTGATAACAAAGCTAAAATTGCTGCTACTGAAGCAAAACTTTGGGATATTGTAAAATCAAAAACAGTTCCGACAAATGTGGAGATGTTTGTGCTGGTTACGGTCGGCGACATTTTTACCGATATCAACAAGATTGCCAACCGCGAACATGCACAGTTGATTTTAATGGGGACTCACGGAGCAAAAGGATTCCAGAAACTGACCGGAAGTTTTGCCATGAAGGTGATTACCAGCTGTGATGTTCCGTTTATCATTGTACAAAAAGAAACCAAGCACGTAGATATCAAAAACATTGTGGTTCCGATCGATCTAACGAAGGAAAGTCTTCAGATCGTAAGCCCGGCAGGAGATCTAGCACGTATTTTTGATGCAACAGTTCACGTAATCGGTGAAAAACATGCGGATGAAGGATTGTCGCAGCAAACCAAAAACCGCGTTTTATTGATCCGTAACAAATACGATGAGAAAGGCGCGAAATGTGAAGTAAACCTGCTTCCTTCCAGCGGCAGCTATTCCAAAAAAGTAATGGCATACGTGAAAGAAAAGAATATTGAATTAATTGCACTTGCGTATCATTCTGAAAGTTTACTGCCACAATTCGATAATTTTGCGCAGTCGTTGATTACCAATGATTTGAAATTGCCTTGTATGATCATTGCAGCGAAGCAATCGGGGAATTTGTATTTCTAGAAAACAGGTTATTTAATTTTCCTCGGTTTTCTCAGGTTGTCCCAAAAAAGTAATAGACGGATTTTATTTTTGCTTTCAATGCGGTAGAACAAAGTGCTGTGCGGATGGATAACTGCTTTTCTGGCTCCTTTTGGTCTTTTTGTTTCAGGATATGCTTTGGGAAACTCTTCAATAGCTATAAGCATTTCTATCACCCGGACCAAAAAACATCCTCTTCTTTTTGAGAGAAGTTTTCTCTTATATAATCGGTGATTTTATCCAATGAAGTCTCTGCTCGCCTATTCCATATAATCATAGATTACAGGTTTAAATGCGGGTATTTTTTTCTAAACTTTTTCAGCATCTCTTCATGTGGAATCCCAGGATCAGTGCCATTATCAGCTTCTTCAATGGATAAACGCAATTCTTCTGCAACATATTCCGGAAGTTCTTCTTCCCAATGAGTTGTTTTTTCTTTTTTTAATGAACGCGCATATTCAAGTACTTTCGAGATAAAAGCCTTATCCTCAGATTCTACAATCATTTGAACCAAACTCAATTTGTTTTCTGCTGTGCTCATAACTCAAAAGTAGGAAAAAGATAATTGCCTTCAAAAATTACTTCACCCTTACCATCCCAAAACGCTGCTTAGCGAATTTTCCCTTTTGCATTCCTGAAATTTCAGCAATGACAGAATCCCCCTTGTGTTGATAGGTAATCTTATTCGGAAAATCGTGTTTTGGGTTTTCAAATACAAGGTTGTCATCGCTTTGTTTGGTCATAACGAATGTAACCGGTTTTTCATCATTTTCTCCCTCAATGGAAATCACACATTGAAGGGTACTTCCTGTTTCTTCCAATCTGGATAATTCTCTGAAAACGGTATCTTTGCCAATTACAAAGTACGTTTTTGCAGAATAAGCATTTTCATGGTCTTCCACCCATGTTTCGGACATCTTTCCCTCTTCTGAATTGTTTTCCCAGCTTCCCAGCAGCCATGCAGCTTTTTCAAGCCTGCTTTTCTCTCGTTCCTTTTCAGGTGCAGCTTCTTTTCCGCCACAGGCAGAGATCAATAGTGTTATCAGGAGTAAACTTGTAAGAATATTTCGTTTCATAGAGCCGGTTTTGATATTTAAAAGTATCGATTTTTTAAAGAAAAAAATGAAATCCGCCAGTAAACTTTAAATTCCTTTCACTTCTCACTTTTAACTTCTAACTTTGACATGTGGAATTAGGAGTTTATAACGAATTGCGCCTCGACCGATTTACGAGTCCGGGAGCGTACCTGGAAGATGAAGAAGGGAACGATGTATTGTTGCCAACAAAATACGTAGATCCGTCTTTTCAGATTGATGATATGGTCAAAGTGTTTTTGTACAAAGATTCCGAAGGCAGGATCATTGCAACTACACTGACTCCGAAAGTACTTGTAAATCAATTCGCGTTTTTGAAAATTGTGGAAGTAAACCAATACGGTGCTTTTGCAGAATGGGGAGTTGAAAAACATTTGCTCATTCCCTACCGGGAACAGCCGAAACCTTTGGAAGAAGGGAAGCATTATTTCATTTACATGTATATTGATGAAGCAACTGAGCGATTGGTCGGTACTTCACGTATCGGGATGTATATCGAGCCGGTTAAGGACGACGAACTCCGGGAAAATGATATGGTGGACCTGTTGGTCTGGGAATTCACAGATTTAGGCTTGAAAGTGCTCGTAAACAACAAGTTCCAGGGATTAATCTTTAAAAACGAATTGCACCGAAGAGTCCGCATGGGGGAAAACCTGAAAGGTTACGTAAAGAAAGTACGTCCCGACGGAAAGCTGGATATCGTCCTGGAAAAACCGGGATATGAAAAGATTGATACGCATTCCAGAAAACTGCTTGCCATGCTTCATGATAATGAAGGCTTCCTGGATTTAACAGACAAATCCTCTCCGGAAGAAATTCAATACCGAACAGGCTGGTCCAAAAAGGTCTTCAAACAAGTTGTGGGAAATCTTTACAAACAGCGCTTGATCAGTATTCATGAGAATGGAATCACTCTTATCGAGAATTAAAAATTTAAAATGCAAAATTCAAAAGTTGGACTGTTAAATTGATCCAGCTTTGAGATTGACATGTTTTGCATTTTGAATTAAATGGAGAACAGTTCCTTAAACTTAATTGCCTGGCGTCTCGAAATTTCGATCTTCTCCCCTTCGCGGATTTCTTCACCGGTTGCCGTTTTGATAACTACAGGTTTCAATTCTACCTGCAGCCCTCCGTTGAACCAGTTTTCCACTNNGGTCTGCTTTTTTCAAAGTAAACTTTCACATAGTTTCCGTCGCTTTCAAACATACGCACCTTCTCAAGAGATATGTAGAAACATTTTTCTCCGTCTTTGATGAAAATAGAATCGGAAATGGTCAATGGACGCGATGAACGATCGATTTTCGGTGCTTTTGCAGTGGACTGGAAATCTGCTTCCGAATTATTCAGTAATTTCTTGACTGTTTCGTCCAAACGCGCCGGATCTACCGGTTTTAGCACATAATCCAATGCATTGACTTCGAAAGCTTTCAGGGCAAAATCATCAAACGCCGTAACAAAGACTACCTGTGGAATTTCATCCAGCTTTTTAAGCATATCGAAGCCTGTCATGCCGGGCATTTGAATATCCAGGAAAATCAAATCAGGCTTTAAAGCTTTGATCTTCTCAATTCCTTCTTCCGGGTTCTTTGCTTCGTCAATGATCTCAATTTCATGATAATCCTTCAAGAGTTTCTTTAACTCTTCACGTGCAAGTCTCTCGTCATCAATGATTATAGTTTTCATACTTCTTTAATTTCTATGATTGCAATAACAGTTTGAGGGGTGTTTTGTTTTAGTTGGAAATGGGCTTTTCCTTTGTATTGTAGTTCCAGTCTTCTAAGCGTATTTGAGATACCAATCCCGGTCGAATCTTTGCGCGATGAACGGAGGTTGCCGCTGTTCTCAACTTCCAGGACAATAGATTCGCTTCTTTTTTTTGTCCGTATCCAAACGGTTCCACCTTCAATCAATTGCGAAACCCCGTGTTTCAGCGAGTTCTCAACCAAGGTTTGAAGCATGAAGGGTGGAATTAAAAAATGTGTGACATGCGGATCTAATTCCTGGACAATTTCCAAACGTTCTTCAAAACGCACTTTTTCCAGGTCCAAATAATCCTGAACGATAGCCAATTCTTCTTCCAGTGGTACAAGCTGTTCACTTCCGATAATCAGTGACTTACGAAGCAGATTGGAAAGTTTTGTAATGTTTTCCTGGGCGCGGTAGGGTTCAATATCGATGAGTGCGCGAATAGAATTCAGTGAATTGAACAAAAAGTGCGGATTCAATTGTGAGCGCAGGTTTTTCAGCTCGATCTCATTGTGGCTTGCTGTCAATTGTAAGTTGTTTACCTCTTGTTCGCGCGACCGTTGAAAAAAGTGAAAGGTGAAATAAACACTGTTCCACAGGATAAAGAAAATCAACGTAGCAGAAACATCCAGCGAGAACTCTACAATAGAGAATTTAAAAGGGATTTTCGAAACAAAATGGGAAACCAGCATGTTTAAAAGCGACATAATGGCCGCAACAACAATTGAAGTTATCAGAACCCGCGGGATCAGGTTGGTAAGACGCATATTCAGCCAGCCCATTGCTATGAAGAAATAACGCATCATATGGGTCAGCATAATACCCAACACAAAGAAGCAGCTGGTCGAAATAACAATTGTTTTAAGGTCAATGCTCTGGTTCGAAAAGGTAGAAGCTGAAAAAATAAGCAGGGAAAGCAGTGCCCATCCTCCTATTTGAGCCAACCAATACGTTCTTCTTGCTTTAAACATAAATCAAAGTTAAACGAATTCCGGAGCGAAATACGCAGGTTTCAATTAAACGGCATTTTTACAGGTTAATTGGATGTATTTCGTGAAGACAAGTTATTTCGGTCTGAAAATTGTAAATTCGTTTTTCATGAATCGCTTCTTGTTCCTGTTCTTCTTTTGTCCGTCGGTATTGGCATTTGGTCAAAATCGCTGGAAGCCCGATGCAGGAATAAAAGCTACACTCCTGGTGGCATTCGGTTCTCATCAAAATTCACTTGGACTGAAACTGGATTCATATATCGGCAATGATTTCATGCAGTTAAATGCAGGAGTTACCACACGCTGCTTTTTGACGAACCTGGGAAACAGGAATAATTTCGGAGAACTGCGTTTAAGTGCCGGCGGGGTTTTAATGTTTGGAAAAGGGCGAGGTCCGGTAAATATGGATTGGGACGGACCGCTCCACCAATCAAAATCCGAATATTCCATCGGATACGCACATTACTGGTATTTAGACCGGGTGGGAACTTCGCAGCGATCAGGTGCCTGGAACCTGGGTATTCAGCGAATTGATATTTTAATGGAAAACGATGTGTATGGCGGACAGGCAAAAGACCGTTTTCGCACGGGAGGTCTGATCGTATCATACCGCGACAGTTTATATAAAGCAAGTATCGGCTTGACGATCTGGACCGGCGAAACTGCTGAAACCGTTTGGGATAAAAATCCATGGCCGGGTGCACCGAACGGATACCGCGATTTGACATCCAGGCCTTTCGGGAAATTAAATCATGGAATCCTCTATGGGGAATTGAAGCATCGTTTTGTGGGAGTGCAAACCGCCGGAGTACGTTTAGGTTGGGACAGCGAACAAATCCGGCATGTTTTCCAGAATAAACTCAGTCATGATCTGGTACTTTTCCCTAAGAAAATGGTTCGAAGAACCCCGCATTACCCGCGTTTGGATGAAGCCGGCAATAACGTTTTCACCCGAAAAGAAGCACGAAAACCACGGTTTTATTTTCAGACGTTTTTGAACGATGGATTACCTTATTAATTACGAATTCCTAATTACGAATGCCGAATTGTTCCACATCCATGTATGTTAAAACAATCCGTTTAGTTTTGTTTAATTATGATTTTGAAGTATAATTTTACCAATAAAACCGGAGTTTAATTCGTAATTCGGATCTCGTAATTCGTAATTATGAATTATGCGGTACAATTGACCGATTTTAAAAACGGATAGAAAAGCATTATTCTACAGTTCGCCTTTATTTCTGAAAAACCCACTCAAACATGCTCGTATATTCATTTATTTGATGTAATTTTGCGCCCCGTAGTTACAATTTTTATATATGTCCAATTCAACAAAATACGTATTTGTAACCGGGGGGGTAACATCATCCTTGGGTAAAGGAATTATCTCAGCTTCTTTGGCAAAATTGCTTCAGGCACGCGGTTACTCTACGACAATCCAAAAATTAGATCCTTACATCAATATTGATCCGGGAACATTGAATCCTTATGA
>DJFP01000220.1 GCA_002432565.1 Flavobacteriales bacterium UBA5869 | reverse complement strand
AGATGCAATTGTTGGAATGCAGGATATGGGAGCAGCAGGTATTACTTGTTCTACTTGTGAAATGAGTGCCGGCGGAGGTGTCGGGATGGAAATCCATCTGGACCGCGTTCCTACACGCCAGGAAAACATGCTTCCATACGAGATCTTGCTTTCTGAATCCCAGGAGCGTATGCTTGTTGTGATCCAAAAAGGAAAAGAAGCGGTGGTAAAAAGCATTTTCGACAAGTGGGATTTACATGCTGAAGAAATCGGAACTGTAACAGATGACGGACGAGTTCGCTATTACATGAACGGAGAACTGGTCGGAGATGTTCCTGCTGAGTCGTTGGTACTTGGCGGCGGAGCTCCGCAATACCAGCGCGAATATTCCGAGCCTGCTTATTACCAGGAATACAAAAAATTCACTATTGATTCGGTGGAACAACCGGAAAACCTGAAAGAGATCGGGTTCTTCTTATTGAGTCAGCCGAATATTGCTTCCAAACGCTGGGTGTACGAACAGTATGACTCCATGGTCGGAACAAAAACAATGACTACAAACCGTCCGACGGATGCAGGAATTGTGAACCTGAAAGGAACAGAAAAAGCATTGGCAATGACGGTGGATTGTAATTCACGTTACGTAAATGCCGATCCGGAAGTTGGAACGGCAATCGCGGTTTCAGAAGCTGCGCGCAACATCGTAGTCTCCGGAGGTATTCCAAGCGCTATTACAAACTGTTTGAACTTCGGTAATCCTTATAACCCGGAATCTTACTGGCAGTTTGTAGGTGCTATCAAAGGAATGTCGAAAGCATGTTTGAAGTTTGAAACACCGGTTACCGGAGGAAACGTTTCATTCTACAATCAAAGTAATATAGGAGGAAAAGAAATTCCTGTATTCCCTACTCCAACAATCGGTATGATCGGTGTGGTACCTGACAAATCGAAGATCATGTCTTTGGATTTTAAACAAAAAGGAGATTTGATCTTCATTTTGGGAGATTGTGTAAACGACATCGCCTCTTCCGAATATTTGGCGAAATATCATAAAATTGATGCTTCTCCGGCTCCTCATTTCGATTTGGAAAAAGAGTATGCATTGCAGGAAGCTGTAAAAGGTTTGATCAGCCAGGAATTGATCAACGCTGCTCACGACTGCGCTGACGGTGGTTTATTCGTTTCATTGGTTGAAATGTCTATGCCTCGCGGACTTGGTTTCGATATCGTTACAGACTCAGAAGTTCGTGAAGATGCATTTCTTTTCGGGGAAGCTCAAAGCCGTGTCGTAGTGACGGTTTCCGAAGAAACAGAAGAAGAATTCATCGAATTCATGATGGGAAGCGGTGTGAATTATACGCTTCTTGGCCATGTTACAAAAGGTAAAATGATGGTTGACGACGAGCATTTCGGATTTATCTCTGAAGCAAAAGAGATTTTTGATAATGCTCTAGGAAAACTGATCGAAGGATAAAAAAATAATTCTGCCCTCCCCCTTTATCCCCCTCCAAAGGGGGAGACAGATTTAAGTTCACCTCCCTTGAGGGAGGACTAAGGAGGGTGGCGAAATCCGGACGAATGGAAATCATCTCAAAATACTTCCCCGATCTCACAGAAGAACAACGTTCTCAATTTGAACGATTGGAAGAATTGTATTTGTTCTGGAACGCTCAGATCAACGTAATTTCGCGCAAAGATACCGATGATTTTTACGAACGCCATGTACTCCATTCACTGGGAATTGCAAAAATCATGGAATTCACACCCGGCTCTTCCGTGATGGATATCGGTACCGGTGGTGGTTTTCCCGGAATTCCCTTAGCTATTTTATTTCCGGAAGTACAATTCCATCTCGTGGATTCTATCGGAAAGAAGATCAAAGTAGTAAAGGAAGTTGCCCAGGCCCTGGGATTGAAAAACGTTCGTGCAACACATGCCCGTGCAGAAGAGATCAAAGAACAGTTTGATTTTATCGTGAGCAGAGCGGTAACAGCTATGCCCGCATTTTTACCCTGGACCAAAGGAAAGTTCAAAAAAGAATGTAAAAACCCGCTCCCAAATGGGATTTTATACCTGAAAGGCGGTGACTTGAAAGAAGAAATGGCTCCCGTAAAACAAAAATTTACCATCCATACCCTTCAAACTATTTTTGCCGGCGAGTTTTTTGAGACAAAAGCTGTGGTTTACGTTGATATGACCGGAAACTAGCCAATTAACTGCTTTTCAGCAGCTTGCAAATTTGAATCAGTCGAAAATTCACAAAATATTCATTCATAATTAATCTACAGTCAACAAAAGACACAATTTGTTCATTTTGACGACTTGTTAGTCTTTTAACTATTTGTTATTTTGTATACTTGCCTTAAATCTTATGATAATGAAGGCATTATACCTACTACTCTGCGTAAGCACGAGCATATCTTGTGCTGTTTTTTCCCAAACAGACTATTCTGTGATCGGTTCCAACCGAATGATCCAAAAACATCAGAAACCGGAAAGAATTCGAAAAATTGCTCAAATTGATCCGCAAAGACTTCAGGTCCTGTGGAACTATTTTTCAGCTAGTTTTTCATTTAATAGTACTGAAACCGGTATTTCTGTTCAGGAATTGTTAAACATTCAGCATTTCGATGTTTCGGAATACGAATATTTGAGGCAACCCAATGAACCTGTTCAATTCATTTACAGGGGAAGTATTTCAATTACATTAAAGTCGGGAACTGAGCTAAACACCTTGCTTCAGGGTTACGATTTAAACTCCCTGCTCAACGAACTTCCTGAAAGACCCTTTCCGACATGGATAAGTACGACCTTCTCAGAAGCAGATTTTCAATCTTACAAAGAAAATGTTTGGGACTGGGCAAGAGATTACCCGGATGCATATCTGCAATTGACTTCAGACAACAACCGTCTTCACGTCAGCTTTAAAGAATTCAAAACAATGGATGACGTCAGACGCACACAGATCCTGACAGAATGGAGCTACTTAATCATCGATTAATTTCCCCTTTATGAAAAAATACTACTTACTATTACTTATTTCAGTGCTTGCTGTTTATTCGGAAAATATACTTGCACAATGTTCAGGAGGCTCTTCTTTTTCCACTGTTGCAGCTCCTACAGGCTCTACCGCTACAACCATCAGTTCCTGTAACTGGGCGGGCGATTACAATACAATTACCGGTGTTGTAGCCGGAAGCAGCTATACGTTAACAGTTTCACCTGCGGCATGTATTACTGTTCACAGCGGATCACCCACCGGACCCGTTGTAGCATTCGGGACCTCATCTGTTCCCTTCACAGCTGCAACATCAGGAACCTATTACACTACCATAAACACAAACTGCAGTGGATGCGGAACAGGTGCAACTTGTTTGACAACAACTATCACCTGCACCTCCTGCGGGACAGGACCATGTGCCAGTTCTTCGCCAATTTCCGGATGTGGACAATCGTTCAACCTATCAACAACAGGTTCATCCTCCTTTGTTTCCAATCTTTGTTCCACTGCCACTCCGGGCTTGGAACAAATATATAGTTATACAGCCACATCAACCGGAAACTATTCCTTCAATGTCACATCAGTTACAGGAGGAGGGTATGCAATCGGCTGGAAAACCGGAGGATGCTCAGCAACAGGCTGGAACTGTGCCGGATTAGCAACAACTTCCGGTTCCATCGGGTCAATTGCACTTACGTCAGGAACGACTTATTACTTTTTGATGGATGCAACCTCAACCGCCGCGTCCTCCATCACTTTTTCATTGACTTGTCCGGCCGGCGGACCAACAACAGCCGGAGATTGTGCCGTAGCGGCCAATGTTTGCTCCAATGCCTCTTTCTCTATTGACCCCAACGGCTATGGAGCAATTGATGAAATTTGTGATGCTGGTTTATGTGCAGCCAATCCGGACATTAATGTGAACAGCACCAATCCGGGATGCCTGCTTTCGGGAGAATTGAACAGCACCTGGATGATTGTAAATGTGTTAACAGGAGGAACACTGACATTTGAATTGGGAACGCCAAACTCCGGAACCTATAATTGCCTGGACTGGTCCATGTGGCCTTATACTTCAGGCGCATGCGCAGGTATTTCAGGAGGAACGTTGGTCCCAATCCGTTGCAATTACAATGGGGATTGTGAAGAATTCACGGGCTTGGCCAGCACCCTGCCAGCAGGAGCAACTTCCATGACCAATTGGGAAGCACCCGTAACAGCTGCGAACTATACGCAGTACTTAATCTGTTTGTCTAATTTCTCCTCCGCAAATACAACAGTTCCTTTATCATTCGGCGGAACAGCCGTAGTCAGCTGCTCACCGCTTGGTGCAGAAACCATGAACCTGTCCGGAGAAAGTGAAGCCGGGTACAACACCCTGAAATGGACCAGTTCAAGCGAATTCAGTGTAGATAAATACATCATCGAGCGCAGTGAGAACGGAACTGAATATTCAGAGATCGGAAATATCGAAGCACAAGGCTTGAGTTTGGAGGCCCTGGATTATCAATTCGAGGATTTGCAGCCACTGACCGGCACTGCTTATTACAGGGTAAAACTGGTCCGCAACAATGGAACATCTGTCTTTTCGAATACTTTAGCGATCGAACAGCGATTTATGAGCGATCTTGAATTGGTAAAAGCATTTCCAAATCCGGCAGATGAGAACCTGAATATTGTTCTTTCATCCAAAACAGAGTCAACTTATCAGTTGGCACTTTCAACCCTGAACGGTCAAAAGGTATTTGAAAGCAGCCAAACCATCCGGAAAGGATTAACGTACAATTCGATCAATATTCGCGAATTCCAAAACGGATTTTATTTCCTGACAGTTTCACGCGAAGGCAAAATCATTTCTACGCATAAAATTATCATTGAATAAATTTCATTCGATCAAATAACCAAGACCGATTCCTGAAAAAGGATCGGTCTTGGTGTTTTAACAACATGCGATTGTATCTCGAATGGAATATCAAAAAACGATTTGAATCTTTTTTGGTATCTTAGAGGTATCATGAGAACAGAAGGAACTACACCGGAACAGGTGATTGCAAACTGCCCGGAAGATCGGCAGGATGCAATGATTAAACTTAGAAAAACAATTTTGGACAATCTCCCTGAAGGATTTAAAGAAGGGATCGGGTATGGAATGATCGGCTATGCAGTTCCGCATTCTTTGTATCCAGCGGGATATCATTGCGATCCCAAACTGCCTTTGCCCTTTATGAGTTTTGCATCTCAAAAAAACTTCATTGCTTTCTACCACATGGGAATGTATGCCGATCCGGAATTATTGAACTGGTTTCAAACAGAATACGCCAAAGCGAGCAAGACTAAATTAGACATGGGAAAAAGCTGTGTTCGCTTTAAAAAGCCGGACCAAATCCCTTTCGAGTTGATTGGTCAGCTGGTTTCAAAAGTAAAACCGGAAGAATGGATCGAAACCTATGAAAGAATTTATAAATCCAAATCCAAGTAGATTATGAGTGAAGTACTAGATAACATGAATTTTTTTTCTCAAAAGAATGTAGATCTGGGAAGCCTGAATTATCCCTTGAAATTCACTTTCAAAATCGGGACATTGGCTAACGACTTTGTCATTGAAGATGCGAACTCTGCAACATTGGCTTATGTACGGCAGAAAATGTTCAAGTTTATTGAAGAAATCCAGGTATTCACTGATACGAATAAAACAGCCCTGGAGTTCACCATCAAAGCGAATAAATGGATCGACTTCTCGGCAACCTATGTTTTCACAGATAAGAAGGGGATTGAAAAAGGACGTGTTGCCCGCAAAGGCTGGGCATCCATCTGGAAAGCCCGGTACGATGTCTACGACCAGCACGAACACCTGGCTTTTCACATTATGGAAGAAAACGCATGGACAAAAGTTTTTGATGGGCTATTAAGTGATATCCCTGTTTTAGGATTGATCTCAGGATATGTTTTCAACCCGAAATACATTGTTGGAAGACCCGACGGATCAAAAGTGATGCGTTTGAAGAAAAACCCTTCCATGTTCGGTCGAAAATTCACGCTTGAAAAAATCGGCCCGACGCATAACACCAGCGAAGACGAATGCATTGTTCTTTCTTTAATGATGATGATCTTACTGGAAAGAAGACGTGGCTAGAATCGCAACGATATAAATCAAAAGGAGTGCACCGTGGCGCACTCCTTTTTTTACTCAATTTACCTAACTCAACCTAAATCCAAGCGGATCCGATCGCTTTTTCAAAAGGGTTATCCATTCATGGATGTTCCTTTTTTACATTAACCAATTTACTAACCTAACCATTCGTATTTTATCGTTCCAAGTTTTGCAGAGTTGTTCCTGGAAGAATCCAGGAGCCATCTATTTAAATCGACAACCCCTATTCTCCAAATTAACTATTCAACTTACCTAACCTAACTCAAAACCTTATTCAGCAGCCAACATTGTTTTTAAGCTAAGAGGAATCAAAAGGTTTGATCCCTCTTTTCACTATTAAACCTAACCACCTACTATTACTTCATTTTCATTTTATGCTCATCCAACAAGTCTGTTTTCCAGAAGAATGAAGGAGCATCTGCCTCGGCAAATACCCCTTATTCTTTACACTATTCAACTTAACCTAACCGAAAGCGATTATTTTTTGTAATACCGCCCCTGTAGTTGATCGTTGAGAAGCTGCCTGTAGTAAGGGACAACTTCTCTTTCACAATTCAACCTTAACCTAACCACTCTTACTTATATCTTTAATGAATCATTCCAAACTTCTTGTTTCGTGGAAGAACTGTTTTTCAATGCTCTTCAGATACGATCACACTACAAAGCTAGAAGGCTTCACAGCTTCCGGGGATTTTTTTTGATAAGTGAGCAGAAATAAAAATAAGTGAGTAAACTTATTTGAAAAGTGCGTTTACAATCGTATTTTAGAGACGCTATTCATTTCAATTTACCTGGAACGAAAGAAACCGCAACCGTTTAACATACTATTTAAAATGATTCACTGTGTAATCGTTGAAGATGACCCCATCTTTCAACAAGTACTTTTACAAAAACTCAAATTCCATTATCCACAATGCGAGGTGTTACAGGTTTTTGACAACAAAGATGATGCAATCAATTACCTGAATTCAGCAGATAACATAGACCTGGTGTTTCTGGACGGACAAATAAACGGAGGCACGGGTTTGGATGTACTTGCTGCCTGTGAAGGCCGGTCCTTTGAAGCCGTATTTGTAACAGCTTATGATAAATTTGCCATTGATGCGTTGAATGCTGCTGCATCTTATTACTTGTTAAAACCAATTCGCACGGAAGACTTCAAACGGGGAATGTCACTTATTTTATCCCGGATCAATCAGTCAAACACGTCCAATACGATCCTTGTTCCCTACAAAGGAAGTTATACTGCTCTCAAATACGACGATATCATTTACTTCGAATCGGATGGAGCTTATACCAACATCATTACAAAAGACGATAAGATAGTATCCTCTAAAAACTTAGGCCATTACGAAAAACTGCTTCCGAAAGAACAATTTAAACGCTCACATCACGGTTACATTGTCAACCTGAATCACATGCAGCTTTTAACGAAGGGAAGGACCGGAACGATCAAGATGGTTAATGGTACGGAAATCCCGGTAGCACAACGACGCATGCAGGAATTCATGCAGTTTTTTAATGAAGGCCAGCAGTAATTTGACTATTTTCGGGTCATGGCACTAACTATTTCCGGAATCCTTTTCGGGATCTTTCTATTTCTTTCTTCCCTCCATTTCTATTGGGCATTCGGTGGAAAATGGGGCTCAACAGCCGTTATCCCGACAAAAGATGACAATGCTCCCCAAAAAGCCTTAAGTCCCGGTATAATCGCCACACTAATCGTTGCTGTAGGGCTGCTTGCCTTTGGCCTTTTACCGTTTGTGATTACAGGTACAATCCATTTCCCGATTCCAAACTGGCTCCAAAAATCCGGTCTGTGGATCATTGCAGGAATTTTCGGTGTACGTGCTATAGGTGATTTTAATTACGTGGGATTTTTCAAAAAAATCAAGCATACCAGATTCGCAAAAAATGATACCAGGTATTATTCGCCCTTGTGCGCAGTGATAAGCCTATTGGCTGTGACTTTGATTTTAATTCAATCGAAATTCATGTAACATTTGGGAACAATCATTAATTAGTCAAAAGAAAAACCTGCCTTTTTCGAAGCAGGTTTCTATTTATTTGATATTTATTACTGCAGGCATACGATTAATCGCCGGCTGAATCATCCCAATTCAGAATTAGTAATTACAAAGCATTCTCCACAATCTCATCCACCACAAAGGGGTCCAGCAAGGTGGAAGTATCACCCAGGTTACTGGTATCTCCTTCGGCAATTTTTCTCAAAATACGGCGCATAATTTTTCCGGAACGTGTTTTTGGCAGTCCGGATACAAACTGGATCTTTTCCGGAACGGCTATCTTACCGATTTCTGCAACCACTGTTTCAACGATCTCTCCCCTGGCCTGAATTTGCTTATCTTCCGGAACTTCCTGCTCACAAACGACAAAAGCGTAGATTGACTGACCTTTTACCGGATGCGGATAACCGACAACCGCCGACTCGATAACCAGGTTACTCATGTTGATGGCATTTTCGATTTCAGCTGTACCGAAACGGTGTCCGGAAACATTAATTACATCATCCACCCTTCCGATAATCCGGTACATACCGTTTTCATCCCGTTTTGCTCCGTCACCGGTAAAATAGTATCCGTCGTAATGGGAAAAATAAGTCACCCGGCAGCGTTCATGATCTCCGTAAGTGGTTCTCAAAATAGACGGCCATGGGAATTTGACACACAAATACCCTTCTTCATCAGCGCCTTCAATTTCTCTTCCTTCCTGGTTCAATAAAACCGGCTGGATTCCAGGTAAAGGATATCCGGCAAATGTGGGCTTTAAAGGTGAAATATCCCCGATTCCCGAGATCATGATTCCTCCTGTTTCTGTCTGCCACCAGTTATCCACTACCGGACAACGGCCTTTTCCGACATGCAGGTGGTACCAGTTCCAGGCTTCTTCGTTAATGGGCTCACCAACCGTTCCGATAATTTTCAAAGAATTCAGGCTGTAAGAAAGCACATGATCCTCCCCAAAAGCCATCAAAGAACGAATAGCTGTCGGCGCGGTCAGGAATTGGTTCACACCGTATTTATCAATCACCTCCCAAAAGCGGCCTGCATCCGGGTAAGTCGGAATTCCTTCAAACATGACGGTGGTTGCACCACACAGCAAAGGTCCGTATACAATGTATGAATGACCTGTTATCCACCCGATATCTGCCGTACACCAAAACACATCTTTTTCTTCGTATTGATAAACATTCAGGAAAGAATAGGCCGTGTAAACCATGTATCCGCCACAGGTATGCACCACACCCTTCGGTTTCCCGGTTGAACCGGAAGTATAAAGAATAAATAAAGGATCTTCTGCATCCATCGGTTCTGCTTCGCAGACCTTAGATTCTCCTTCAACGGCATCTTGCCACCAAATATCTCTACCGGTTTTCATTGCAGGTTGCCAGCCCAGACAATCAAAGACAATCACTCTTTCCACGCAGGAAACGTGCTCCAGTGCTTCATCTACAACACGTTTCAACGGAATCTGTTTTGCTCCGCGATTCAATCCGTCCGCAGTTATGATCAGTTTTGCCTGCGCATCCTCAATCCGATCTGCAAGTGCATTGGCTGAAAACCCTGCGAAAACGACCGAATGGATTGCCCCTATCCTGGCACACGCCATAACAGCAATAGCCAGTTCCGGGATCATCGGCATGTAAATGCAAACCCGATCACCTTTCTTTACTCCCTGACTTTTCAGTGTGTTTGCAAAAACACACACGGCATCCAGCAATTCCGAATAGCTGTAACTTACGGTTTTTCCATGCGGATCATTCGGTTCCCAAATCAAAGCCTGCTTATCTCCACGAATAGACACATGTCTATCCAGCATATTCTCCGTGATATTAAGAGTTGCTCCCTTAAACCACCGGATACTGGGTTCGGTAAAGTTCCATTCCAGGACCTTATCCCACCTCTTCATCCATCGGAACTCATTTGCGACATCTTCCCAAAATGCTTCCGGGTCCGAAACACTTTGCGCATATTTCTCATAGTACTGTTCAAGGGTCCTAATCTGAAGTTTATTCATCGCTTCGTTTTTATCCTGCAATGTAATAATAAGAAACAAAAAACCCTGACGATTCTGCCAGGGTTTCTATTATTCATCAATCTTGTATTTCTTAAAGAAGGAATCCCAATCCCAGAGGAAATTGACCATCACCTGATCCATGCGTTTCAGGAAAAGCGGATTAGGAGACTGCAGGCGTCTGAAGTATTCATCCTGGAAGTCATTCAGTTCGTATTTCTGGAATACCGCTTTAGACATTGCATAAACCATATTCTTGGATGGATGGTTGATACGCTGCATAAATTTCTGGTATTCTCTCACCTTAGCTTCTGCATCTGCGGCGCTTACCCCCATCAATGAACCCATTTGCTCAAAAATGATCTTTTCAATTCTATTTGCCTGGACCGTTTCGAAAGTCGTTTCCAAAGCAGATATATTTGCGACAACTACAATCATCGTGAATTGTCCGTTACGCTCTACAGGAATTGAAGGCGAGTTGACAAAAGCCAAGTCTTCATTGATTAGATCCACAACCTCAACGAAACCATTGTCGACTATCTCGAAGATCCCGTTCAGGAAAACATTCGCTAACTGTGTGTCCGACAACCTTTTTTTTAATAGTGTCCCTAGCATAGGCCTGCATTATTCGTTACTTACAAATTTAGGTGGGAACGTCTTGTTATTTTTAAGTCATGTTATTTAAATGTTAACTAAGTTATTAACATTATTTGTCCAAGTTTTCACAAACTTTCAACGCTTTTGGTTTTTGGTTGTACATTTATGAAAAGAGCAGTATGAAAGTATTTCAATTCCTTGTCTTTTTACCGATCCTATTCGTGCTTTCATGCTCTGATGAAAGTGACAAGAATCTGAATAATTCGTCCGGCCACATACTTACACTTTCAGGAAAACAACAACGCGACACGGTATTTTTAAACTTCATAATCCCGGAAAAGACCATCTTTGCGAAACGCACGGGAAAACTGGAGCGTTTGGTCGAAAATCCGGAGTTCAAAAAAAACAACCTGCTTGTGCAGTTTGATAATTACGATGCATTTGTTGAATTAAGCGGTGAAAAAGAAGCCCTGAAAGAAGATTTGACCAATCATCTCAACAATCACCTGCCCCAGTCACTAAAACCCGTTGAAAAGAAATGGCGCGATTTTGCAGGAAAACTTACACCGGATAAAATAATGCCTGCTTTCCCCGTGATTGAATACAAAGAAGAAGCCGGTTTTATTGAAGAAGCAATGATCCGCAAGAAATACAATGAAATCCAAAAGAAAGAAGCGGCAGTTCAAAACTATTTTCAGTTGAGCCCCGAAGACGGATTCATCCTAAAAACCTATGCACATACCGATGATTATGTCAAAAAGAATAAACCTCTGATTACTTATCATCCGAAAAAGATCAAAGTAAAAGTGGAAAGTTCTTTTCCGCTGACACGACAGATCCGGAAACAAATCACCACGAACCTGTTTGTACGAATCCCGATCGATCAGGCCAGGCTTTTAAAATCATCCGAAAATGAAGCCCTTTACCAATTAACGCTGAACCAAAAACTGGACAAGCGGATCTGCCCCGAATACCTGCTGATCAACCTCGACAAAAATGCATTCAACATTCCTGAAGATTACATCGGGAAAGACGGAAATGTGATCGTTCTGTCAGAAAGCGGTCCCGTGAAAGAAAAAGTCTATTCAAAAAATGGCAAAAACAGGATTTTCAGCAAATCAAACTCCCTAAAAATCCAAAAACCTTAGATTGTCTTAACAACTGGTAGAATCTCATTTTTAGAGAAGTTTACAAAACACTGAATAAGAATTATTACAATTTGTAGGATAGTCTTCAGTTATTTGTTATTATTTACTCCATCCCAATTTCTACGAGATGGAGTATCTTAATTCTTAACGCTTTACTAAATTTATAGATTTAACCCCCACTGGACTATTTACATTCAAAATATAATACCCTGAAGCGCAATTTGAAATATCGATAGAGGCATTTCCATCATGTATTTCTTTCATCAAAATTTCTTTCCCCGTAATATCACGAATAAGAATCTGGATTATTTCTTCCGAAGATTGAACAAATAGAACATCTTCAGCCGGATTCGGGAATGCATTAACGTTCCATTCGGTTGTAATTTCCCTCGCTACTGCTGTCTGAGTACCATTTTGATCAGTAACTATGGTGTATCCGGAATTTTGATATTCTTGCGGATTGTTGTTTTGGGCTAATCCGGCATTTGGATCAGCAAAAACCATTACCGTAGTTGTAAGTTCGTCTGAATAATTACATTGATTACCGAAAACAATGGTGTAAAAATATTCTCCATCTGTAGTGTTTATGGATGGATGCCATAAACAAATCGGAATTTCATCTACACAACCCTGTTCTTCATGCATCACATTTCCCCATCTGTTTTTTATAACAATGTCGTACCAATCAGCACCTGTCGGGGTAAAACACAGATCATCGTTTACTCCATCATTGTCAGCAGTAATAATATTCGGGTAATTAACCGGCATTGCAAATGTGGTATTTGACTTATTCCAGGCAATTTGCTTAGTTGAGATTAATGGATTACAGAACTGTTTTGTTTCAAGGAAAACTTTGTAATTTAAACATTGCGCAAAGCACTCCGGCCCCAAACAATTCCGAATATCGAAATGATATGGATTTGTTGTGTTCATGGGACTAGAGCAACTATTATAATTCCACTCGCAAATTTTTTGTGTCTTTGCTTCATTCCAGACCTGAATTTTTACATACTCATAGGTGTTCGGGATGTTCCAGTCAAAGTTGAATTCAAAATCAGTTGAAACTAAATTACTAACTTGAAGATCATAATCCGGTACATTTGGAGCCTGCCATTGAAGCGATTCTGAAATTGTTCCGAAACAAGGATTTGAAGCCGTGATTTTTATTTCTAAATTCTGGCATAAGTTTCCAGTACAATGATTTACAGAAAATGGAATGTGTTGTGATCCGTTATTACAGTTCCACGCATATTCGTCTTCGAAAACAACTTGTCCCGTAACAGTATTGATACCTTGAATGGTATAATCAGTAGCATTCTGCAAGTTAATATATCCTGAAATACCTGCTTGGCTCATGGTAACATTCGTTATATCCATTGTGGGAGCGGCATCGATGAATTGCAATTTAAAATTGTGGACTTGTGCTGCGCCGCATATCGTCCAGATAGTGAGTTTTGCATCTACACAGCCATCGTCATTTGGCGGCGGTGTTACTTCCGTAGTCCTGCTCCAGGGAGCTGAAAAATAGTTTGCAGGTTCCCAGACGTAAAACACCCCCGGAGTAGTTGGGAAATTAGTGCCCAGGGTCAATGACTCATTACATTGTGCTACGGATGGTGGCGTGAAACCTGGAATTCCCGGGCAAGGGTTTTCAACACATGTTGCGTCTTGTGTTTCAAAATAACTGCCCTCTTCCTCAATAAAGAAACCCGGTTCCAAATACACGGTTGGCGCGCGATAAATTACCATTGAAGTAGGTTTTAATACTACAGGAAATTGAGACTGCCAAGAATAAGGACTTACATGCGCACCTGCCCTAATTTCAACATTTGCTTGCTCAATTTTATGCTCACCATTTGCGTAAACCCTGTCTTGAATATATCGAGTATCAATACACTTTGGCTCCATTGTTAGAACTACATCATCAAAATTGAAGACTGCGCCATTGTCATTGGGTTCGTTACTTCCATCACGATAATAATTCGGATTGATTACGAGCCAACCCATATCTTCATAGTTTTTATTATCATCGTCCGGAACTGTGAATGTATATTCAAAATAATGCCATTCACAAGAATTCTCAACGTAAAACTCAGTAACGTACCATTTTTTCTTATTTAGACAGTCTAAACCTTCATCATCTGCTGTAAAAGCTAAACGAAATTGATGAGAAGGAAATTCGGGGCCCTTACCGCCTCTTGCTTTAATCTTAAAGGTGTAAGTTTGTCCTTTCACTAATTTGTGCCCTCCTTCCATTCTAACCATAATTGATTCGTTAGGATAAGCGCATCTGACATATTTTGTTTCAGTACAGTTACCATCATGCTCGGTATTATACCATTGGTTTGGATCAATCCAGTCAGGAGAATCACGACGTTTTCCACCATAGGTTTTATCTGCTTTAGCAACATACCATGTTCCTTGCATGCTGTTGTCAAATCGATGATGAGTTGATGCATCCCATAAATCCGACCACCAGTTTCCGGTATATGTTCCTGAATAAAATTCTATCGGGTTTGAACCTCCGTCATAAGAACCATACTCAAAATTTCCATTCGGAACTAGATTTTGAGACTTAACAACAAATGTTATTAAGCATATAATTATTATAAGATATTTTTTCATGATTTTAAAATTTATACCCAATGTAAACTGTACCTATAAATCCAATACCTGTTTCCTTGGAGTTATTTTTAATACTGTTGCCAAGTACTATATTTTCATTAGAACCATTTTCCCTATAAAATCCACCACCAATGTGAGATCCAATATAAAGTCCTTCGATTAACTTGAATTTTATTCCATATCCTAAATTCAATTGAAAGTCATTGTATTTATTTATTCGCGTTGACAACTGTCCATTCAAAAGTGGGTCACTCGAAACAATTGTTCTATTCTCTTTCTTGAATTGATAGAAATAATCTGCATTAAACAGGGCGTAAGAGCTAAAGCTTTTTGTGTCTCCGGTAACATAAAACCGATAGTTAAACTCCAAACCAATATTTTTTTGAGACTCATTTATTGATTTTCCTAGACGGAATTGAGGTCCCAAATCAAATTGATGCTTTTTGAATTGAATTGTAAACAAAACTGCTGTTGGAAGTCCGTATCTGGTGAACGATTGATTTATTGACACTCCATACCTAATCCTGTCTTCTTTCTTAATATTACTGATTGAGTCTTCGAATGTTCTGTAGTATCCAGAATCGCTCAAAATTTTGTCTCGCTTCTCATTTGTATCTAAACTTTGTGTCGTTCCAAAAAACGAAAATGAGCAACAAAATAATATGAAATAAATTCTCATCAATTCAATGTTTTTGTAAGTGAAATCTAATGGTAAGTTGAAATAGAAAATTATTTCTTAATGTACTAGTTTTGCTGCATTCTTTGAATCTCTGCCTTTAATTTTTCGATCTCTTTGTTCTGTTCGATCAAATACAAAGTCAGTTCTTCAATTTTCTCCATCATTTTTACGTTCATTTCCGTAACATCAACTCCTTCTTCAAGGATTTGCTTCTCGGATGGAATAGATGGCAAATGTTTGTTTTGCTTCACAAAAAGTTCCAACTCATTTAAAGGCAATAATTTGTAATTTTCATCGAAAACATAGTCTGCCCAAGTTTCGCTATCTACTTTTATTTTGCGAGCTCTAACCATTCCATTTGCTTCTACACGAAAAGTCTCAATTGAATTATTACGAAGTGACAACATGCCGTTTGTTCCTAAATGAAAAATTGGAACAACTCCGTTATGAATATCCATTTCACCATTTGAATTAAGTGAGAATGCTGTATACCCAGCAGTTGGATTTTGAACTTCCAAAATTTTTGTGTCAGTGTTATCGTATTCAAAGTACATTAAACGTTGATAAGGCTTTGTATTCCCAACGGTGTTTGCCTGAATAACAGCAGTTCTGTTGGTATTGACAATATTTAATTTGGAAAAGGTATTCATGTTTGCACCAATAGAAAGAGATTGATTCGCCCATAAATGGCCTGATGTTTTTGCATCCCCCCGACAATCGAACGTAAATTCTGGTGAGTTTGTACCAATTCCAACCCGTACACCTGCACATTCTGTGTAAAGTTTATTAGGACCATTGTTCCAGAATGGATTAACACCTGCCAAATCGCAGCTCAAAGAATATATAGTACTTGCCATTCCTTGCGTTGTAATTCCCTGAACCAAACCATTTATATCTTTGACTAAAAAGGATTCGTTGGTGTAATGTTCCAATGATGGAATATTTGGAATATAAAGATTTCCCTCAACTTTTAAATCTTCTCCGACTCTGGCACTAGTTGCCATAACAACGGAATCATTAACTGTAAGCGTAGAATCAATACGAGTTGAACCCGCAACCGTTAGTCTTGCTGTTGGTGTCGTTGTCCCCAGACCAACGTTTCCATTTTCTTCAATAATGTTTTCTTGTGCAAATGCTCCGCTGCAAATAACCATTGCGGAAAGGGAAAGAAAGAGATTGATTTTCTTCATGACGTGAATAATGTTAATTAAAAATAAGTTTCAGTTCTCAATGCCAATAGCACGATATTCTTTACATTGTTAAATGCATTCAGAATAAAATAGTTGGAAAATCAATTTCGAAATAATAAAAGTTTCATTTCAGTGAACTAGCTATTGACATTGCAAGTATAATACTTATTTACAGTTGTGTTACAATTTGTAACCAAATTGACACCTTTTAAAGGTGATAAAGACTTTAATTGTCCAAAATTGAGGCGGATTTAAAAGCTCTGAAATATCCTCCTTAAGTATGAAAGGACTCAACAGTTTGATTATCCGATTTGTTAAAAAGCAATCTCCTAGATTTCAATCTTCGTTACTTTACTCATATACCTTTTGAGAACTGCCGGTTTTAAGCACATAATTCCCCTTCAGATCCCCTTCTTCTTCACAAAATAATTATCCTGGTACTCGATCGGGTAACTCTGGATCACAATCGTATCTCCGCGGTAGAACATCGGCTCATAGTTCCCCTTGCTTCCGAAAAGCACATGGTTCTCATCATCCAGGAATGGCATTTTAGCCTCCACAAAATGCATTTTGCGCTCCTTTTTTCCATTCTTGAAAAATAAGATCTGGTCCTTCCTGGTAATCCGGGCGGTGAAATGATCTTTCCCCTCTTTTGCATAAGAAGTAGACCTGTCTGCAACCGATTTATAAAAATCGTAGTCTCCTAATAGTTCGGGATAAACACGTTCGATAAGACCGTCACTTTTGAACGAACATAATAAGAAGGCTGCTCCGAGAATTAAACAAATTGATTGCTTCATAAAAACGAAAATACCCAATTTATTCAAACCGCAATTCCAATTTGAGGGAAGTACAGTCCTGATTGATTTTATTGTATATTTGATTTAATGAGAAAACGGAACTATTACCTGCTTATCGGACTTTTTGTAACGGCGTGTACTTTCAGGTCATTGGCTCAGGATATCCATTTCTCACACCTCAACCGCCAGCCGATTTACCAAAATCCGGCTAACACGGGACTTTTCGCAGGAGATATCCGGCTCACGGGAAACTACAAAGACCAGTGGCGAAGTGTGACCGTCCCCTTTCAAACATTTGCCGTAGCAAGCGACATGAAGTGGAAACAAAGAGGAATCAACTTCGGAGCATTGCTCTTTCACGATAATGTCGGTGACGGATTTTATCAAACCCTGGAATTCCTCGGAAGTGTTGCTAAAAACCTAAAGCTGACATCGGATTCTTCCCAAACTTTGAGTGTTGGTATACAAGTCGGATTGAATTACCGCAAGGTAAACATGGACAAGTTCTATTTCGATAATCAATTCAACGGGCTCATTTTTGATGCCAGCCTGCCGACCAATGAGGCTTATCAGAATGACAGCCGTGCAAACCTGACAAGCAGTGCCGGGATCGTTCACGCGTTCTACTATGGAAAAAGTAATTCGGTAAAAACCGGTATCAGCGGACACAACCTAAACCGACCGAACCAGGGTTTCTACGGCGTAAAAGTTCCCCGGGATATCCGGATCAGTCTTTATTCCCAGGTAGATCATGCAATCAACAAAGAACTGGCGGTAATTCCAGGACTCGGATTCAATCTCCAGGGGAAATACCGGGAATTGATTATCGGGTCACAAGTTCGCTATACCTTAATCAATAAATTGGGAACCTACCGCGCAGTCGACGGAGGATTGTGGTTTCGTTCACGTGATGCCGTTGTAGTAAGATTGGGATTAGCCATGCAGAATTGGTCTGTGGCAGCGAGTTACGATACCAATATCTCTAAATTAATACCTGCTAGTACCGCTCGCGGAGGTCTTGAGCTTTCTGTTGAGTACATCATCACCCGTTTTAAACCCAAAAAAGTCATTCACCGTATATGCCCAGATTATATTTAATCCTCTTTGCCCTGATTTCATTTACCGGATACGGACAGAACCTGTTGGGTAAATACCTGGACTTTGCAGATGAACAGTACGCAAAAGGAGATTATATCTATGCGCTTCAGTATTACGAAAAAGCCATGGAAATAGACTCCAATACGGTAAGTATTTTATGGAAATACGCCGAAACACTTCGTGCGTACAAGGATTACCGGAAAGCAAGCTATTACTACCAAAAAGTCTACGAGAAGGAAGAAACCTCCATGTATCCGGCAAGTTTGCTTCAATGGGCTTTAATGGAAAAACAGAACGGACATTATGCCGAAGCTATCGAGTTATTCAAACGGGCCAAAAAGAAATACTCCAAAGACAAACGCACCTATAATTACCTGAAATCGAAGCGTGAACTGGAATCCTGCCTGTGGGCACAAACGGCGTTGAAAGACACTTCCGACCTGGAACAAATTGAACTTCCCAAAGGATTAAATACTGTCAATTCGGAATTCGGTCACACCATTTCACAAGGGCAATTCGTACTTTCTTCCATGCGCAGCAAAAAAGAAAATACGGGCGAAGAGATGCTGGACGATAATTACAAGAATAGGCTTTACTTCACGGCCTGGAAAGACAGTTTGAAAGAAGTCAATCCCGGATTATTAGAGGTCTTGAATAAAGCAGATATTCATACGGGGAACGGGTGTTTTTCAGCGGATGGAAAACGCTTTTACTACAGCAATTGCGGCGGGGATGAAAATCAGTTCAACTGCCAGATCTGGGTGTCATCCTTCCAAAACGGTAAGTGGTCAAATCCCAATCCATTGGGTGAAATCATCAACGAACCCGGAACAAACAATACGACTCCGGCCATTGCAGTAATTGAAAATGAAGAGTGGCTCATCTTTTCCTCCAACCGGGAAGACGGAAAAGGCGGAATGGATCTGTACTATTCGGTCATCAAGAACAATGGAAACCAGTTTTCGAAAGTCAGGGCTTTAAATGCTGCAAATTCATTAGACAATGACATCAGTCCGTTTTACAACTCCGATAAAAAACGCTTATACTTTTCCTCCTCTTGGTTCGATGGTTTTGGCGGATACGACGTATTCTACATCGAATTGAAGAACGGAAGATGGGAAGCTCCGCAGAATTTAGGCCTGCCGATCAACAGTTCAGCCAACGACATTTATTACTTCGAAGACCGCGACAGCATGTATGTTTCCAGCAACCGGATCGGAGTTCAATATGTCAAAAATCCAACCTGCTGCAGTGATATTTTCGGATACAAACATCCGCAAATCGTCATTCCTGAAACGAAAAAAGAAACCCTGGCGGAACTCAACAAAAGGCTTCCTGTAACGCTTTATTTCCACAACGACATTCCGGACCCTCGTTCCAAAGAAACCACCACGAAAGTCAATTATATCAACAGCTATAATGACTACATCGCCATGCTTCCCGAGTACCGGAAAGAATATTCCAAAGGGTTAACCGCAGAAAAAAGTGTGGAAGCGGAAGAAGATATCGAAAGCTTTTTCCTGGAATATGTAGAACAGGGTGTAAAAGATTTGGTGCTCTTCCAAACACTGCTTCTGGAAGAACTCCAAAAGGGNNTTCCAGATCCGTTTAAATATCCGTGGATTTGCTTCACCTCTGGCAAAAACGGAATACAATGTAGCTTTAACCCAGCGCCGCATCATGTCATTGGGGAATTATTTAAGAGCTTACGACAATGGAGTATTTGCTCCTTACTTGGACGGAAATGCCCCAAATGGCGGAAAACTGGAACTGGTAGGTGTTCCTTATGGGGAATATACTGCCAACCAGATTACCAGTGACAATCCGAACGATGTGAAAAATTCCGTGTTCTCCCGCGCAGCTGCAAGAGAGCGGAAAATTGAGATCCAAAGTGTGAGCTATTTGGAAACCGATTCCATTTTCTTCTTTATCGACTGTGTGCCGAATGTGATTACCCTTGGGAAGATTCAGCAGGGGGCAAACAATTTCCAGTTCGCTGTTCACAACAACCATGAAAAAAGCTTAAAGATCAGTGCCATTAAAACCGAAGGCGACCTGGTCGATTTTACTTATGCGGGTAGTGTTCCGTCAAAAGGAAGTGTCCTGGTACAAGCCACCACGGCAACTAAACTTCCCAACGGTATTTTTTCATTCCCCATCCTTATTTATTTCGCGGGATACGACGCTCCGATTCGCTTGATGCTGCTGGGAGAAACGCCTAAATAGCAAAAGCTTGAATTGAATAGTTATAAAATGTATCTTTGCCCGTAAATCCAAACTATGTCAGTAGAAAATGGTGAGTTGCCATTAGCAGCTCGTCCAAGGTTGAAATTTATAGATATGGCTCGTTCGATAGCCATTTTGATGATGCTTGAAGGTCATTTCACCGGCTCGGCACTTGCTGATAAATACCGGGATGATAACAATTGGCTGTTTAGTTTCTGGCACAATCTCCACGGACTCACATCTCCCCTGTTCTTTGCCGTAACCGGAGTGGTGTTCGTATACCTGTTGAGCAAAAACACGAGCGAACCTTATTTCAGTAATGAACGGGTAAAAAAAGGATTCGGACGTGTGAAAATGCTCTTATTCTGGGGTTACTTCATTCAATTTGATTTGATCACTTTTATCCGGGATACCGGTTATGGATTCGAAGCCTACGGAAAGCTGAAAAATGCGAGCTTCTTCGACATGATCGGCTCGTGGTTCCATGACATTCTCGTTCCTTTTTATCCGACAGCCTACAACGCAAAAGCATGGATATTCAATTATCATTTCAGTTGGTTCCAGGCATTCCATGTATTACAGTCAATCGGATTCGGGATTTTTTTCCTGCTGGTTGTTTTCGGAGTTTACAAGATCATTAAAAAAGGCCCGCTTTACATCTATTACCTTATCGCAGCCCTGATTATTTTCATCATCTACGGATACATGAAAGAACACATCAAGTTGTACGGTGTTTCGGAAGGAATCAAAACAGTGAAAGACCCACGTTATTTTATTCCTCAGGGAGCTCCGAAATTTATTCAGAACATGATGTACGGTGAATTCTCCGACTTCAGCTTTGTTCGCTATTCGGGCTATGTCTTGATGGGAGGTATGATCGGAGCTATCATTCGCCATTACGAGAAGAATGTGCGTCTGTGGTGGTTTGGAGTGACTTTCATCCTTGTTGGTTTGTTCTTCAATATCGCAGGTCAAAGCCTTTTCCATGAGATAGATCAGTTAACAAACTGGCTGGGAGGATCTGGTTGTTTTGAAAACAATTCCACCGGTTTCGCCCGCCTGGGACAGGTGGCAATACTGCTGGGAACTTTGATGCTCATAGACGCCAATTTCAAGATCAATGCTCCTCTGTTCCTAAAAATGGGCCAGACTACTTTCCCGGTATACATTGTTCACGTCATTATCTTATATGCCGGAATTATTGGTATAGGACTTGATCCTGAACCCTGGTACCATCGTCAGTTCAATCCATGGATCGCAGTTTCAATCTCCGCATTCTTCATAACGGTCTTCGTCATTATGGTGAAGTACATCGAACCATTGACAGAGTTATACTACAAAGTATTCGGCATTTTCTATCCTAAACGAAAAAAAAAGCTTCGTAAATGAATAAATTAGCATTATTCTTTTCTTTAATCACCGGTCTTAGTTTTGGTCAGCAGCCCACCAATGTGTTGTTTATCGGGAACAGTTTTACGCACATGAACAATATGCCGAAGATCTTCGAGCACTTGGCACAATCCAAGGGTAAAAAAGTATATGCTGATTCCATTGCTGTCAGCGGAAGTACCCTGAAAGCACACAGTGAAAGACCAAGTACTTACGTTAAAATGAAAACCCGCAAGTGGGACTATGTATTGATCCAGGGGTTTTCCAGGGAATTTGCCGAAGACAGTTCGGTTATTTTGAAGGAATCCATACCTTATGCAAAACTATTGATCGACAGTGTTCTCAAAACAAGTCCCTGCGCACAGATCTATTTTTATATGACCTGGGGATATGAAAAAGGATACCCTGAGCAGCCAGCGAATGACACCTACCAAAAAATGCAGCAACGTATCTGGAACGGATATATGATGATGAGTGATTCTCTGAATTACCCGATAATCCCGGTTGGTGCTGTTTGGAAGAATATCCGTGAAATGCATCCGGACATTGATCTTTATTTCACGGATCGTTATCACCCGAATGCTTTGGGAAGCTTTACAGCGGCGTGTACGGCTTATGCTTCTATTTTCAAGGATTCTCCGGTTGGAGGAACAGCACCCAAAAGAGTAGACAGCACTTATTGGAGAGTCATTGAGCAGGCAGCAGCAAATGTGGTCTTAAAGAACCTGAATTTGTACAAACTGAACCAAACACGCGTTTTCGATATTAAAGAAACGCCAGTTATGGATTTTAAAGTAAAGGAAACCTGGCTGGCGGCACAATTCACCAACCAAACGAGTAATAAAGGTGATTACTATTGGGATTTCGGAGATGGTGTTACTTCAACCAAAAAGAACCCGAAGCATTATTACAAGACATCCGGGACTTACACGGTAACACTTCACATGAGACAGAACTGCAACAATTTCACGTTGAAGAAACGTGTAACGGTTTCTAACAAAGTCAAAAAAGCAAACCAAGGGAAATAAGAACAGAATAAAAACAAGAACAAAACGGGTAGCAACCAATCGCGACTGGCTGCTACTAATCAATTTCTGTTTCTCATTCTGTTTTAAGGTAGTATTGGAATTCCTTCGTTCGGTATTTTTTTCCGACAAACTTCTGAATCCGTTCGTACTCATTTTGGTTGAAGATCGCAAGTTTATTCGCTCCCTGCGGGCTTTTCCCATAAATTGCCGAGTACATGGTACAAGCTACGAGATACGACCCCTCATAGGTAGGATGTGAGTTGTCTTTGAGGTATAATTCGGCTTCCGGATAGGTAACCACATAACTTCTCCAAACCTTTCCCACAGGAATGACAGGAATATTATACCGGTCTTTGAGGTTATGGTATCCGGTGGCGACTGCTTTCAGCATAGAATCCGGATTTGAGAAACGTTCTGTTTTGGGATCTCCTTTGCGATAAGGCCAGGTCATATAGAAATACACCTTCGCATCTTTTTGGTTCTTCCGGATCATCCCCAGCATTTTATCCAATGCCGGATAAGTCCGTTTCATAAATCTTGCAGAATCCCGCAGCATGTCCCGGGAAGAGCCCTGCAGAACAATCACGTCCCAATCCTGGTTGTGCAGTGCTTTGTAAAGCTTTTTTCGCTTCGAATGCAGGTAAAAGGTATATTTGCCGCGAGTGATATGAGAAACGCGGACTTCCTCCCCTTTAGATTGAGCAATTCTTTCGAAAATTTTGGGCATATTATTCCGGTAGGTATAACTATTGCCTACAAAAAGTATACGGGTTGTCCTTTTAGACTCCGAACAAGAAAAACACAGTAAAAGAAGCAGAACAAATAAAAAGCTACCTGTTCTGCCCGGATTCATTTTACGCATGTCGAATATCTTGTGCAATCTGAGCCAGTTCTTCCTGGCTTAAAGTCAATTTTTCCTGTGCAAAATTCATATCGGCAACTCCATTGATCGGAATCAGGTGAATATGTGCGTGAGGGACTTCCAAACCAATAACGGTAACCCCGATCTTACGGCATGGAAAGACTTTTTTGATCTTATGAGAAACCTCCTTGGCAAAGATCATC
>DJFP01000307.1 GCA_002432565.1 Flavobacteriales bacterium UBA5869 | reverse complement strand
ATCTGTGCTGTTTGTTCTTCCAATCCGGCTGTGCTGTTGTAAATAAATTGCAAGTCATCCAAATACAATTCGTTACCTGCCCCGGATCCGTTTGAAGCGTTTCCGATAAATGCCTGGACAGAATCCGGAAGTGAGTTATCCGAATAAGTGATCTGAACACTGAAGCGAACATAAGCTGCAGTTGGCTGTCCTTGGTAGTAAGTAGCGCCGATTGTTTCCTGGCTGCTGTTACCGGCATCCCATTTGGTAGCGCTTACCTGCAGCTGAAAAGGATCATTATCCGGGGAAGTCAATTTGTACCAGCCCACCAGTGAATCCGGTCGGTGGATGAAAGGATAGCCGCTTGTTCCCGTACCATTTAAAATATCAGTTGTTCCTAGTATCAATATTCCCGGCAGCGTATCCATTTCCCCGTCATTACCGATGTCACTCACACTGGTAATCAGTTTTAAAGCATAAGTTCCGCCGTGGGCATCCGTCGACTTGATAGCCGTTTCTTCTGCACCGAACATACTCATCATGTTCATGCCCGTCCAATATTGTGGATCTTCATAAGTTACCTGGTTGGTCCAGTTCTCAAATCCTCCGTTCGGAAATGTTTGTGCATTTAATGTGCTCAGAGCACCAGTGAAAGCGATAAATAATACTTGTTTTTTCATAGAATTGATTTGTTTTACTGTCTAAACAATCCTGCTTGAAAAAAACTTTGGTCAGGAATGAAATTTTTTTAATCAATGGGAATTGCCCGGTAGCGCGGACTATTCCCATTGATTTCTGAGATCTTTTACTTGGTAATTCTCCGGGTATACAATTCATCGATCGCCTCTTTTAGCTGGTAATCGCGCTTGGTAATTTTTTGCTTGTCGTGTGAATAGATGGAGATACTAAGCTCCGAGCAATGTTTTACCGACAGGTCCGGATGATGGTCCATCTGATCGGCTACCTGAGCTATTTCCAGGACAAATTGTGCCAGTTCCGTTTGATTGCGGAAATGAATGACGCTTCTAAATTGATGTGCTAAAATGTTCCAATTCATGACTTAAAGTATTTGAAAGTGTTTTTACTGCTGTTTCCAATTGTTCCAGGTGATCGATTACAAAGTATGTCTGCTGCAATTCGTTGGTGCAAAAATCCGTTTGAATGATGATATTCAGGTCAAACGGAATATGGTTTACTTCTTTGCCTGAAAGACTGGAAATGGACTCGTGAAAAGAAGAAATGATTCCTGCTCCGAAGATCCGTAGTCCCTCTTTATCTGAAATTAACCCGAACTCGATGGTAAACCAATATAAGCGTTGTAATTCCAGGATCCGCTCCGCATTTCCTTTAAATTGTTTGCCCAATTTGCCGAATTCGTGCACGAAAGTCGAATAGCTTTCATTACAAAGCAGCGGAACATGTCCGAAAATATCGTGGAACATATCCGGTTCTTCGAGGTAATCCAGTTTGTCTTTTGAACGCAGCCAGGTTGATGAAGGAAACTTCTTTTCTGCCAGCAGGTCAAAAAAGTCTTCTACTTCGATCAGCCCTGGTACACAATAGATTTCCCACCCGGTTTGCTGTTTGAACCAATAGTTGATACGTTCAAAATTGGGGAGTTCATGCGGATTTAGTACATCGCGCATTTTTGCCAATGATTCCAGGTAAGCGGAACAGGCTTTGTGTTCCAGGTTTTCGACCTGCCTTTCGAATAACAAAGACCAAACGGCAAGGTCATCTTTTGTGTACTTTTCAAATTGTTGTTTCATTTCAAAAGAAGAATGGATGAATAAAAAAAAGCCCGGCTCAAAAAAGAACCGGGCTTCACAGCTATAAAGTATACATAACGACTTATTCGGTTCCCTGGTTTAGAAACTCGTAATAATAAGCACAGCTATGCATTGGACTATTCATGAAGCAAATGTATTGAATTGTTTTTTAACGAACAAGATTAAATAGCTATTGTTAATTTATTTAGAGATCGCTTTTATAATCCTGTTTTCATCTATCAATACATCTCTCAAAAGAACATGTGGAAATACTTTATGTTTGGATTGTAATTTGAATCCATCCAAGATTTTAAGTAATGAACTAGCTGTAATTAATGACAAATGAATTTCACTTGTAGACAAGTCTGAATCACATTCGGAAATAAACTGATCGGAAAAATCAGGAGCGACAAGTAATGTTTTTACCACTCTATGTCCGTGAGATTCCGCTACGTGTTTGTAAGATTTTATTTGTCTAGAAACGCTGGAAAATTTATTGTACCCCGCCTCTTTTTGAGTTTTACATTCAACTATTATAATATCATTGTTACCAACATTGATTAGAATATCCATTGCATCCTTGGTTGTATTGATCTTTTTCTTTAAGTTATCATCAATCGACAAGCCGAGTTGCGTAAAGATTAATTTGGTGATTTCTTCGAATTTTAGTCCCAGTTCGGCTTCTTTTAATAAAAGTCCAGCATCTTTTAACTCATTGAATCTTCTGAAACCAATATTCTCGTAATTTTCAATGAAAATGTTTTCTGAATCAGTATATGCTTCCAGAATATTGGATATTTTTTCCCCCCGTGTTTTGATGTTTTGATTTGTACAAAATGTAATTAATTGCTCTTCAGAAATTAACTCAAGAATATCTGCTGGTTTGATATTCCGATCTAAGAGATAATCTGTCTGAAGTAAATCTGTTTCCGAACTTTGATTAAGTGTTGTTTTTAAAGCCTTTTCAATTCCAAGATTTGACTCTTTTAAATCCCTTAGAAGTTTTGCATACCCATCATGTGAAATACCGACTTTTTCATCTTTTTCGATATGTTCGAAATGATTAAGTAAGTTATTTAGTTTTTCATCAACCGTAGAACCTTTCAATGCCGGGGTAATATTTAAGTGTTTATCACAGAATTCATTGATAAATCTTCTTTTATCTAAAAGCGAGGTTCCTTCTTTATGGACAGACTCGGAGAGAATGTCTTTTAATGAGATCCCATTTTTAATAATTGTTTCAATTTTTTCAGGAATAGAAAGTCTTCGATCGATATTATGCTTTTTACAAATTAAATTGATTTGAGGATCTTTAAATAATTTGAGTACTCTTCTGAGGAATTTATCTGCAACGTCTTTCTTTCTGACTTTTCTTAAAACACGGACCATTTCATCGGATATGTATAATGTATTCGTTTTTTTAGAAACAAATAATATTCCGATACTCTTTAATTGTTCAACGATCTGAATAGTATCAATTTTCTTTGGTTCAATTACCGAATAATTAATCAATTTCACTTCGTCTTGAGAAAGCTCCAGTTCTTTCGAGATTGTAATTAGAATTGATAACTCATCATTAGTAATTTTGTGTTCCTGATTATTGTTTGAATCGTTTTGGTATGCTGTTTTTAAACAAGATTTGTAGATTCTGTAATCTCGTTTCCTTTCAGACGAGAGATCACTTTTTTCATCGTCAATGTCAGCCTGAAACTGCTTGATTTTTCCTTTTAAAACTTTTACTTCATTTTCATAAAGCCTGGAAAACCATTCCTGTTTCAATATTGAATTACCGTCTTGAATAATTAGATCAATTACGATATCCAATTGTGAAGAGGTTTTTCGAAATTCGGTTTTTATTCCTGCTATAAATTCGTCTTCTACTAAGTTGAAAATTTGAGCAATATTTGAATTATCAACGTTTTTTATCCCTCCATAAGAAGAAGCTAAAATTTGATCTATTTGTTTAGCATTTTTAGGTTTCGATGCAATTATCGAATCGATAATTTTTATAAATGCGTTTTTTTCAAGTGCGCCAAGTTGGTCAAGTATTTTTTCCAGTTTCATAATGATTGGTTCCGTTTAGTCCGATAAATATAAATTTTAATTTTTTCTATCAATCAAATGCTGGAAAAAACAGTCTATATTAATTTTACAATTCCTTTGAATTTTTATAGGATTCCGATTATCTCGAACCAATTAAATGTTTACCTTTAGCGCACCAAAAATTTAAAAAGTTGTCATGAACTTACACGAATATCAAGGAAAATCAATTTTACAAAAATACGGTGTTGCTATCCAGCGCGGAGTTGTTGTAGAAAAAGTAGAGGATGCAGTTGCTGCAGCTAAAAAATTGACAGAGGAAACAGGAACAGGTTGGTATGTGGTAAAAGCACAGATCCATGCTGGAGGTCGCGGAAAAGGGATCGTTCAGGAAACTGGTTCTAACGGTGTAGTTTTGGCAAAAGGAATTGACCAGGTTGAGGAGAAAGTAAAAGGAATCCTTGGAGGACACCTTGAAACTGCTCAAACAAACGGGAAAGGGAAATTGGTGAGCAAGATTTTGCTGGCTGAGGACGTTTATTACCCGGGTGAAGCTGAAGTAGAAGAGTTCTATATGTCCGTTTTATTGGACCGTGAAAAAGGACGCAACACCATCATGTACTCTACGGAAGGTGGAATGGACATCGAAACAGTTGCTCACGATACTCCGCATTTGATTTTCAAAGAAGAAATCGATCCGCGTGTAGGAATTCAGGGATTCCAGGCTCGTAAGATTGCTTTCAACCTTGGATTGTCAGGAGAAGCTTTCAAGCAAATGACAAAATTCGTTGTTAATTTATACAATGCTTACGAAGGATGTGATGCTGCGATGTTCGAGATCAACCCGGTATTGAAAACTTCAGATAACAAGATTATTGCAGTAGATGCTAAAGTAACTTTGGATGGAAACGGATTGTACCGTCACCCGGATTACGCAGCTATGCGCGATACTTCAGAAGAAGATCCATTGGATGTTGAAGCTGATGCAGCAGGATTGAACTTCGTGAAACTGGACGGAAACGTTGCCTGTATGGTAAACGGAGCAGGTTTGGCGATGGCTACCATGGATATCATCAAGTATTCCGGTGGTAACCCTGCTAACTTCCTGGATGTTGGTGGAACAGCAGATGCTGAGCGTGTTGAGAAAGCATTCCACATCATTTTGAAAGATCCGAACGTAAAAGCAATTTTGATCAATATTTTCGGTGGTATCGTTCGTTGCGACCGTGTGGCTCAAGGAGTTGTTGATGCTTACAAGAGCATCGGGAATATTCCGGTTCCGATCATCGTTCGTCTGCAGGGAACAAATGCAATTGAAGCGAAAAAGATCATTGACGATTCAGGATTGAATGTACATTCAGCTGTATTGTTGCAGGAAGCTGCAGATAAAGTGAAAGAAGTATTGGCTTAAGCTGATCTTAAAATAATAAAGGAAAGCCCCGGTCACGGAGTCCCGAAGTTTTGGGAAAGTGTCGGGGCTTTTTTCGCAAATTAATGACATACAACAGGTAGGGACGCGATGCTTCGCGTCCCTACTGTTTTTTTATCGCATCCCTGCTGTTTTGAGATCAGGGGAAGGTAAAATAAGTTGCCAGCAGGAACATTACAATCATGATTGCCCAAAGAAAACGACCGGCACGAATGTAGTCGATTCGCTCTTTGCACCGGAACAACCAAAACAGGTAAAAAATAATCAACCCGCTTCCAATTCCGAAAGTAATACGCTGATAAGGATAAAAGTACGAGACGAATCCTCCGCTGATGACAAATAGAATAAGTAAGGCGGTTACCACCCACTTACTATTTTGCTCACCTATTTTTGCCGGAAGCGTATAACATTCATCACTTAAATCGCCCTGGAGATCAGAAATATCAAGACTTAATTCCCGGGGTATAATAATCGCGAATGATATCAGGGCAAACAGGTCAAACAAGAGATTTAGTGGTTCGCTGTTTATTGCGGTCAGGTCTTTTGAAAGATATGCTTTAATGACTAATGCAATCCAGGCGGTCATCCCTGCCATCAACAGGTTTCCGACAAGTGGTGTTCTCTTTAGCCAAAGATTGTACAGAAAAGATAGAGCAACTATCATAAGGGAAATCCACCACCAGTCACGAAAATAGAAAATCGTTAGTACGATACTGACCAAAAATGCCAGGGACATTAAGACTATAAACAGCAGGTAGCTTTGTCTCACAGTATAAATTCTTCCGATAATACGAGTATTCGGTTTGTTTACTGCATCAATTTCCTTATCCCGGATGTCATTCATCACGCAGCCTGCTGCAATTAGTAATTGCACGGCAAAACACAACAAAACGATGCCTCCAAAAGAAGTTTGCATCTGAGATTTCCCGAAGTAATAAGTGCATCCATACAATGCAACGAATGGAATCATGACAACTACCTCATGAAACCAGCGCATGAGGGTAAACGTGGCTTTTAATTTGGTCAACATATTAGGTGAAAAGTTTAAATAAAAGATATTGTTTGGCACTTTGAGCTAAGACCTGAGTGCGGTTTCCGGCAGACAAGATCAGGATCCAATGATCCACTTGGTTATGCTTTTGTTTTCCGATTACATGAAAACCAAGCCGGAGGTATTTCGTCAGCAGACGTTCATCTTTACTTGAGCGGGCCATCAATATAATATGATGTTTCGGATAAGCTTTTAGTACCCGGATATAGTAATTCATAAAGATCCGTTCACGCATTTTAAGAAAAAGCGGATGCGCTAAATTTCCCGATAAACGATCAAGGAGAACGTAGTTCTCATCAGGATCCAACACAATAGTTAAATAATCCTCCGGATCATGAGCATGCAGTTGTTTCCGAATAACAGATTGGTTCGTGTAAGACCTGCTTGATAGCAGCGGAGTTTTTGATTTTCGATCTTTTACGACAATGAAATCAAACGGTGCTTCCATATCTTCATCCGTGTAAAAAGCCTGCGAACGATGCATACTAACATTTTCAAAAGCAGTTTTCCGGAGCAAACGTTCATCTGAAATCAAAGGGTCAGAAGATCGGTTTTGAAGATCTTCAACAGACTGAAATCTAATGTGACTGATCGAAAGGGATTGCTTCAAAACAAAAAACAGCACCAGGTAAATAACAACCAAACTTGTGGCAAGAGCAATAAAAACGATCATGATCAAATAAAATAAGGTTTGGCTTCAATAACCCTGTTGTTGAGATCCGCCCTAACAAGAATCGGTTTGTGCTTGGAAACATTTTTTTCACCTACCAAACGATAGCTGAGTACATGAATAAGATCACCTTTCTTGAAATGGTGAGACGCGGCTCCGTTCAGACTTACGAATCCAGCTTTTTTACTGATTACAACGTAAGTGTTGATTCTTGCTCCGTTCGTTTTGTTATTGACAAAAACCTGTTCGAATTCTTGAAGGTTAGCAGCCTGGATCAGTTCTATTGGAAGTGAAATACTTCCGGGATAATCCAGTGAGCTTTCGCTGACGATAAGCTCTTGAATTTTGCTTTTCAGTAGGTTTATCATTTTAGTTTAAGTTTGGTCAAATATATGTTTTGCGTTTTTTATTGCAGTTGCGATTTTCCGTACTCGTTTTTTTGAGGACGTATATCAGAACCATTCATTGAAAGCTTTAATCCGAAAAGTCTACTTTTTCAGACAAGGTTGATTGGAGATGGATTCAGTACATTCGCAAACAAACAATTCATCAGATG
>DJFP01000100.1:1482-3020 GCA_002432565.1 Flavobacteriales bacterium UBA5869 | reverse complement strand
CCTCCAATATTCTTACAAAGAACGCGTCTGAGGTCTCCCTAAGACAGGCGCAAAATTAATAAATGCATCGTTCTATCAAAGGATTTTCCCGAAAAAAAAGTAAAAAAAATGAATTTGGTTTCATTCACACCTATTTAACACTCGCTTAATCTCTAAAAATCAGGTCTTTCAACTGTTCCCGCTGTTCGCGTAAATTTTGGAGAATTGCACTCCTTCTTCGCGCAAAACGACCGAAACGCTGCTTGGAATTCAAATGGGACATATAGCGCATGTAGTAATGGGCAAAAGTCCCGAATAACGGAAGCACCGCCAAATAGAGCAATGTTTCCAGCCAGGAAAGGTCCAGGCAAAAATGTGCCAGCAAGCCAAATCCTAAATAATTTAAAGGATAAAGGAGCAATCCCAGCAAAATCGACAAGGGTGCATGGTACTCCACCTCTTTGGTCATTTTCGGTACGATCCAGCCAATTAACCAATACGGAACCACGTGATGAATAAATCCCACGAGGAAAACCGGAATTGTCAGAATAACAAACAACCAACTTTGAATAAACTGCCTCAAAAACAACGATGATCTGTACGGACGGTCCAGGAAATCAGGTTTAATTCCCAAAAACTGGAGCGAAGCAAATACATTACTCGTTTCAGTCTGTATTTCATCCAGTTTCCACGGACTGGTCAAACTGTATTCTTCCAAACGCGCCTGGACAGATTTCATGAAATTCATTTCACCGGCAACATCCGTTTGTTTCGTGTACTTGGTTACGAAAAGATCTGCCAGTTGCTCCACCAGGTCCTCCCGTGCAGAATCCTCCATGTTCACAAAAACACGGGACAATTCCACCCTGAAACGTTCGGTGAGCAGCTTAGCCGCATGCGCCTGGTTGGATTCATATTCTTTCCACAAGTCTGCCAGTTCAATAGGTCTGCCCACATGTACCAATACTTTTCCGCGGTAAGAATCTGCCGAAACATAGTTCAGTCCGATCGGAACAACTTTCAATCCTAGTTTTCCCTGGTTCCTGCGTTCTACTTCTAAAGCAATGCGCGCAGTACCTGTTTTGATCTCCCGGAGTTTACGCTCCAAAAAACTGGTTCCTTCCGGGAATATCACCAAAACATCGCCTCTTTCCAATAATTGGTAACAAGCCTCGAAGGAATCCTTGTTGTTAACGCCTGAAACAGCTCCGTCCGACTTCCGGTTGATCGGGATCATCCCCAGTGCACCCAACAATTTGCGTTTGAAGGGAGAATTAAAAAAAGTTGCTTTTGCCATAAAATGAACACGTCTCCGGTTGGCAAAACCAACCATCCAGGCATCCATCAAGGTATTCGGGTGGTTCGCGATAATAATCAAAGGACCGTTCTCCCTGTCCAATAGTTCTTTATTCACAACTTTGATTTCCCGGTAGTAATGCCTGATTCCAAATGAAATGATCGCTTTTAAGATTCGGTATAACATGTGTGGGTTTTGAACGAAATTACATAATTCCCAATTCCGAATTACGAATTACAAATTATTCACAATTCAATTTTGT
>DJFP01000100.1:0-1411 GCA_002432565.1 Flavobacteriales bacterium UBA5869 | reverse complement strand
TGTGAATCTGAATTTGTGCTGGGTGCTGATCTTAACTGGAACGCATTGGACACCTTCATCCGCATGCACCCGGGCCGAACATTGTTCACAGTAATCAGTTACCAGCTTGGACTTAACATACTAAATATTCCCCATTCGGAGAATCAGCTTCCGTTATTACGAATTTGGATTCCGGAAAGCACTTATACCTATAAAGACAACGCCGCAAACTTCCTGGAAGGAAAGCTCAGTGATACCAACCAAAAAGAAGCACAAGCATTATTTGAAAAACAGGAACCCATTCCCGGTATCCAATGGAAAGCAAAAATAGATCAGACGACCTATTTAGAGCGTATTCAAGCGATTAAAGAGCATATTCAGTTGGGAGACGTTTACGAATTGAATTTCTGCCAACTGGTAGAATCAGAGCAGATGGAACTATCAACGATTCAACCGTATTTCAAAACGCTCTGGGACAAAAACCCGACCCCGTTTGCAGCTATGGCAGAAACCCCTGATTGGATGCTGGTTTCCGCAAGCCCGGAACGCTTCATTCAAAAGAAAGGAACAAAACTCATTTCACAGCCCATTAAAGGAACAGCTCCAAGAGGTTTAACTGATCTGGAAGACCTTCAAAACCGGCACAACCTTCAAACAAGTAAGAAAGAACGCGCTGAAAATGTCATGATCGTTGATTTGGTAAGGAATGATCTGTCGCGTATTGCTGAAAAAGGAAGTGTAAAAGTAGATGAATTATGCGGGATTTATTCTTTTCCAACTGTCCATCAAATGATCTCAACCGTTTCTTGTGAACTCAAAAAGAACACTTCGTTCTCAGATATACTTAAGGCAACTTTCCCTATGGGATCAATGACTGGTGCTCCCAAAAAAGCGGCGGTAGAACTGGCTGAAAAGCACGAGGGATTCTCCCGCGGATTTTATTCCGGATCTATGGGAGTAATTTATCCGAACTCAGATTTTGACCTGAATGTACTAATCCGTACCCTTGTTTATGAACGGAAAACCGGGAAACTTTCCTGCGGGGTCGGCGGGGCAATCACCATGCTTTCGGACGCTGAAGCCGAATACGAAGAATGCAGGGTCAAGGTCGATAAAATCCTCTCACTTTTCGGAACATGTCAGTGGTAAAAGAAGCTCTTTCACGGTTAAACCTTCAACCGTTTAATCTGTGCGTGGCCTGTTCGGGCGGGCTTGATTCGACTGTTTTACTGGAAGCACTGATCCCGCTGGGATTCGAACCCAGGATCCTTCATATCAATTACCAGCTGCGGGGGGAAGAAAGTGACAAGGACGAGGCATTTGTTCGCAGCCTGGCACAAAAACACAAACTGGAAATGGAGGTGGTTCGCTGTCCGAAAGAATTAACCAAAGGAAAAGGCATCAACCTGCAGGAAGCTGCACGAAAATTCCG
>DJFP01000199.1 GCA_002432565.1 Flavobacteriales bacterium UBA5869 | reverse complement strand
TCCGCTGCCAAGTGTTTTGACTCTCGGTGCTTCCTATGATTCCGAAAAAAGATGGCAGGCCGTACTGGATATCAACTATGTTGGCTGGAAGGCTTATGATACGCTGGCTTTTGATTATGAATCCAATACCACCAGTTTGACCGACACGAAATCCGCAAGGAAATACAAAAGCATTATTGCTTTTAGGGGCGGAGTTAATTTCAAAGCAACGGAAATGNNTCTTTCATTTTACTATACACATATTAAGCGCACTGACCGAAACCTGGAATCAAACTTAAGCGGAACATTCACTACAATCGCCATTTCCCCGGGAATTGGATTAAGCTATAAATGGTAAGAACATGAAACAGGCATTAAACATATTTATTCCGTTAATTATCGGAATCGGGACCCTTACACTGGGTTCCTGCAAACCCAAGTACAAAGAACCGGAAACATCTGCCGGAGAGTTGGACCCGACGCGTTTTGTTATGATCGGCGGATCACATACAGCAGGTTATATGGATGATGCGCTGTATTACGACGGCCAGCAGTATTCCATTGCGAATTTGTTGAACAACCAGTTGCAAAAAGTAGGTGCAGGAGCATTTTATCAGCCATACATGCCTGCAAATTCTGTTGGTGTAAACGGTTCCGGAATGTCGCGGTTTAAACTCGGCTACAAAACAGATTGTTTGGGAGTAACGGCTTTGTCCCCTGTTCGTTTGGCAGCAAGTGGAGACGGAGCAGCTTTGAATGCAAATGTTTACAATGCTTCACAGCCATTCGGGAATTTTGGCGTTCCCGGAATGACTGTTTCGGTTATCAATGTTCCCGGGTACGGAATGTTTAATCCTTTTTTCGGGCGGATGAGTTCTTCAACTACTGCCAGCGTATTAGATGATGCATTGGCTTCAGACCCAACTTGTTTTGCCCTGTTTGTGGGAACCGAGGACATTCTTCCTTATGCCCAGGGAGGCGCAAGCAGCGGAACTTATATCAATCCGGCTGCGTTCAGTGCCGCTTACGAACAACTGGTTGTTTCCATGATCGGAAGCGGTAGGAAAGGAGTCCTGTCTTTAATTCCGGATGTGACCGAGATGCCCTATTTTACCACCATTCCATGGAATGGGTTGAACCTGACACCGGACAAGGTAACAGCCTTGAATAACATTTATAATCCAATCGGGATTTCTTTCCAGGAAGGGCCGAATGGATTTATGATCCAGGATCCGGGAGCCGGTGCATTCGGAGTAAGACACATGGTAGAGGGAGAATTGGTACTGCTGAGCACTCCTTTGGATTCCGTGAAATGCAATTCAATGGGTTCCGTATTTCCCTTCAGAGACCAGCTGGTGCTGACACTCGATGAACTCACGGAGATCAGAGGCATAATCGCCCAATACAATGCGGCGATTACAGCAATCGCTCAGAACTACAACCTGGCGCTGGCAAAACCCAACGAATTGGTTGCCAACATGCAGGCCGGGATCATTTATAACGGAGTTACGCTGAGTACGAAATTTGTTTCCGGCGGAGCATTCTCACTGGATGGGATCCATTTTAACCCGAGAGGAAACGCNNCCAGCTGTAAATGCTGTGAATTACCCATCAGTTATATTCCCTTAATTTAAAAATCAACACATGAAAATTTCTACATTACTACTATCCGTTGGTTTATCAGCCGCTGCTTTCGGACAAACTCCTTGTCAAAGCGGAAGATATGCCAGCGATGTTTATTCCAATGTAACCGTTACAAGTGATATCGTCTACGGATCGAATGTCTCTTTTTCGGGAGCTACTACTTCCCTGACTTTAGACTTTTATGAACCCACTGCAGATACCGCCGTTGCAAGACCGTTGATTATATGGGTCCATGGAGGAAGTTTTCAATTCGGTACAAAAACAGATGTGGATGTACAGGAATTATCCAACCGGTTTGCAAAAAAAGGATATGCATGTGCTTCCATCAATTACCGCCTGGGTTTCTTCCCTGTTGATTCGGTGAATGCAATTAAAGCAGTTCTTCGTGCAACACAGGATTTGAAAGCTTCCATACGTTTCTTTTACAAAGACAGGGCAACCACCAATGCTTATAAGATCGATACAACCCGGATTTTTATCGGGGGAAGTTCTGCAGGGGCAATTACCGCTTTGCATGTAGGTTACCTTGACCAGGATTGTGAGATCGAGGACTATATCGATGCATCCGGTCTTGCGGCTCTGGGTGGAATGGAAGGTGCGAGCGGAAATCCGGGATACTCCACAAAGGTTGCCGGAGTAATTAACCTATGCGGTGCTTTAGGCCGTTACAGCTGGCTGGAATCCGGTGATATACCCCTGGTGTCTGTTCACGGCACTGCGGATGCAACTGTAAAGTACAATCGTGGAGTAGTAAATCCGGGAGTTCCGATCATGTACCTGGATGGAAGCCGTATGCTTTTGGAAAGAAGCTGTGCCTTGAATCATCCTCATAAATTATATACATTCCAGGGGGCTCCGCACGTTCCTTATGCCGGATCGGGTGCGGCTCAGATTGCTTATATGGATACAACTTCAAACTTTATCAGAGATTTTCTGGTTCAGCAGCTGGGTTGTACGGATATGGACCTTCAGCCTGCAAATCCGCCGGCTGAAATGGCAAATCTTTACCCGATCGATTACTGCGACGGAAGCCCGGTAAATGAAACATGCGTTTTGGGACTTGCTGAAAACACGAAAGGGAGTGAGCTGATCCTGTATCCGAATCCCGCTTCCAATCAGGTAACCATTCACTGCGATTCCGAAGGATCAAAGACAATTTCAGTGATGGATGTTTCAGGAAGAACAGTGATGGCCCGGGAAATGAATGAACACGCGTATGTATTGCCTGTTCAGGATCTGAAGAAAGGAACTTATTTCATTCATGTTTCGGATCACAACAGCCAGCATTCGATGGTGAAGCAATTGATTATTGAATAAGAAGGATAAATCTTTCCGAATAAAGCTTCCTTCGGGGAGCTTTTTTTATATTCGCGGGTATGCCGAAAAGTTTGGCAGCAAATTTGTAAATTGAGGACAAAATAAATGTTATGAAAAACATCGGTTTATTAGCGATTCTTTTGCTTACCCAAACAACTCTGTTAGGGCAGAAGACCATTCGAATGACTATTAAGGAAGAATGCGTTCCCTGCCGCCGGATGATGGCACAGGAATGTTTCCAGGTCATGAAAGAAGGCTCCAAAACATGGGAATTATTCTATGATCGTATTAAAGGATTTGAGTATGTTCCCGGAAACCGGTATGTGATCGATGTGATTGAAACAGAGCGTCCCGAGCCTGTTCCGCAGGATTTGTCCAAGTACCTGTATAAACTGGATAAAGTAGTTTCCGTAACACCAATGATCAGTGGAAGTGAAAGGGTAATTTACAAAGTAGTACGCATGAACGGAAAAGAGGTGGTAGATGCAGATGTTTCGTTGAGTTTCGACAGTACATTCCAGCACATTTCAGGGAAAAGCGGCTGCAATAACTTTACGGCACCAATCAAGATGAATAAAAAGCAGACCAAGATTTGTGTAAAAGCGGGTGCATCGACAAAGATGGCTTGTCCGGATGTGCAAAGTGCCATTGAAGATGAGTTCCTGAAGTCCATATCCAATAAATCTTTTAAGGTTTCCCACAATGGAAATTCAATGATTTGGAAATCAAAGAAAAAGGAAGTGTTCCTTTTTGAAGCAGGTACAAAACCACTTCCGCAGGACCCTGGAGCGGTATCAGGTGGAAGACCGGAAAAAACGCCCTGGAATTATTTCAACCAGCAGAACTTAAAGCTGATCCAGATTGACGGGGCAACGGTTAAGAATTCCAATGCTTCTTTGAAAATGGATATGTCTAATAATTCCTTCACGGGCAGCAACGGCTGCAACCGTATTTCAGGTACTATGATGACAACAAGAAATACGGTAGTTTTCTCTGATGTTATTTCTACAAAAATGCTTTGTGCAGATGAATTGGTTGCCAGTACGGAGCGCCGTTTTATGGAGATTTTGGGAAGCCGAGGCCTTACAGTTGATTTTGCCGAACAGGTTTTCAATATATACGATGCTTCCGGGAAGCTGGTGATGATGTTTGCGGTAGACCCGACCAAATAAATTTATTAGACTTTTAATTTCAGTTTTCATATATTTATACACCAAAAATTTTTTTACTATGAAAAAGCTAATCAAGATTTCTGCGTTTGCAACATTGGCATTTGTTGGAGCACTGGGAATTCAGTCATTTACTTCTGCGAAGACATCTTCTTCCGAGAGAGTATTAGGAAATATCGAATTTAAAGTTATCAACGATTCTTCTTCAGAATACAAGTATTGTGTGAATGGAGGTCACAATTACATCAGTGCAGGTGCATCCAAAGGATTCAGCTACAGTGAAGGGACAGAGATTAAGCATTTGGACGGAAGCAACTGTGGCGGGGTTTGGTTTAAAGTAACAAGCTCAATGCATGGTAAATCATTTAAACTTTCAGAATTGCCGAAATAATCATTTCTTGAAATAACGAACAGAAACCCTGACATTTATCGTCGGGGTTTTTTGTTTTCTTACCTTTTATTTTGGGTTTTTCCGGTAAATATGGTTAATTCTCTATCTGATTTCATTGAATTCCGTTAATTTCGTGTATTGATTTTTGAATATGAAACGAATTTTGCTTTTAGGTGCCGGACTCTCTGCTTCCACACTTATTAAATACCTGCTTGATCACGCCGTTGAGAATAACTGGCAGCTGCGCGTTGTCGATCAGTCCCTGGATTTAGTGAAGCATAAGCTGGGAAATCACCCGAATGGTATAGCACTTTCGTTTAATGCATTGGACAGGGATGAGCGTTGGGAAGAATTACAACAGGCTGATCTGGTTATTTCCATGCTTCCGGCGAGATTCCATATTGAGATAGCGAAGGATTGCCTGGAATTGAAGAAACATTTGATCACTCCTTCTTATGTTTCCCCCGAAATGAAAGAACTGGATGAAGATGTCCGAAAAGCCGGATTGATCTTTATGAATGAGATCGGAGTAGATCCGGGACTGGATCATATGAGTGCAATGCGCATTATTGATTCCATTAAAGAGCAGGGCGGTGAAATTACCGGGTTTAAATCCTATTGCGGAGGGTTAGTAGCTCCGGAAAGTGATACCAATCCCTGGAACTATAAATTTACCTGGAACCCCAGAAATGTCGTTTTGGCGGCTCAGGGAGGAATGGCTTGTTATATTGACAGACATCAGTATAAATACATTCCTTATTCACAGGTTTTTAAGCGTTTGGATAAGATCTCGGTTGATGGGTATGGGGATTTCGATGGATATGCGAACAGGGATTCGCTATCTTATCGCCAGATTTACGGTTTGGAAGATATTCCTACCATGTACCGCGGTACTTTGAGAAAACCAGGTTTTAGTCAACACTGGAATGTCTTTGTTCAACTGGGACTAACAGATGATCATGTGATTCTTGAGAATTCGGAGAATTTGACACCGAGAACCTTTGTGAATGCTTTTCTTCCTTACGATGAGACCATGCCTGTAGAGGAAAAATGGATGAATGCCTGCAAACCTTATGGCATAACAGATATTTCCAAATTTGAATGGTTGGGATTGTTTGACGGCGAAACCAGGCTGGGATTGAAAAATGCCACTGCTGCCCAGATCCTGGAGAAGATTTTGGTGAATAAATGGGTTTTAGAGCCCGGAGACAAAGACATGCTGGTAATGGTGCATCAATTTACGTATTTGTTGAACGGGGAAAAGCGTTTCATCGAATCTTCCATGGTAAATCTCGGAGATGACCAGGTCCATACAGCGATGTCGAAAACGGTAGGTTATCCTGTCGGAATCTGTGCTAAACTGATCTTACAGGGCCAGATTTCTGACCGCGGGGTTCTATTGCCGACGAAAGCTCAGATGTATAATCCGATCCTGGATGAATTGGAAGATTTGGGAGTTGTTTTCCGGGAGTTGGAGAAAGCGATTAGTTAATTACGAATTCCTAATCATTGTTGTCCGACAAAAAGATTTGTTTTCTTAGTTTTTCCTTACTTTATGAGGCTTTAATCCATTCAAAATAATAGGGGGTGATTTTTGAAATAAGGATCTAACTTTCTTTGACGGATTGATAGCAGATGCTAAAACGCACAATTACACGGTCTGCAGAACTATAACAGAATCTACCAATCATTACCAGCCCTTCAGATCTTTTTGAAGAAACGACAACCGGCCTATTTAGTTATCAATCCCGAAAAGTGCTAATTCTGTAGTGTTTGTAAAACAACTATAGAATTGCATTTTGGATCCTGATCCCGTCTTTTCGTGGATTGATCAAAATCGGCTGGTTGGCCGAAAGCTGTAATTGTGCAAAGGCTACCTCGTGTTACGTTTCAATGAAACTACACTTCGTCTTCAATCCACTTCGTGGCTTTCTTTTGCTTACTTTTTTTGCCTTGGAAGAAGCTGCGCAGCAGGTGAAGACGCACAGCGACAAACGTTAGTGCGAAAGCTGCAGGTAAAGTAAGGGGTAAAGAGGATTATTATGAGGTGTTGGAAATTTAACCGGAAAACAATGATTCCTAATTCCGGGTTCCGAATTGAATTGTAAATCCTGTTTCTTAGGGAATCAGGCTGTTTCTGGTAATCAAACGATAAGCTATCACTCCGGATACGGTTCCGAAAAGGAGCACTTCATCCGGGAATTTCACAAAATGTGATACCAGCAGACAAATCCCATATACCAGGGAAAGAATAATACCTTGCTTAGCAGTTTCGCGAGTGAAAAAGCTAACCGGATATTTCCTGTAAAGCTGAGGAAGCAGGAATTGTTGTTTGTATGCAAGGTAGCCGCTTAAGATCATTAAAGGGATCAAAATGATTCCCTGTTGGATTCCCATATCACTGTAAGTCAAAAAGGCCCATATGCGCTCCGTCCATTCGAAATGGGGGTGAATATTCGGAAGAATATAGAAAACGGCCAGAGAAGTGCTTAAAATGCATAAAAATCCGATTCCAAGATGTTTTATGGCCAGTTGTTTTTCAGCGTTGTTCTCGCTGAATAGAATGCGTTTTTTGGCTTTCAATAAACTGAGCGACCAAAACAGGCACCAATCAATCAGGAAGAACAGGAGAATGAAACTTGCATCCCAGTTCCAATAGAAATATCCCAGGACCGGAATTAGTCCCTCGATCAGCGTTTGAAAGAGAAGAGCCTTTTTGGGCGTCATTTCGTTTTGGATAAACGCTTGATCGCATCTCCCGAAATGGTGAATTCAGGATTGTATTTAAGTGCTTTTCGGTAATACTGGATTGCCTGGTACTTTTCACCTTTTGTTTCGTAGATCAATCCCAGGTTATGCCATGCTTCTACATAACGAGGCTCTTTTTGCAGCGTTTCATTGTAGAAGTAAATAGCACTGTCTGTCTCGTTTTGTTTGAATTGTTTGATCCAGCCCAATTGGAACAGGGGAGGAGTAAAAGTGGGGTCTTTTTTCAGCATTTCACGGTAAGTCTGCTGAGCTTCCGGTATTTTGTCAAATTCCTGGTATGCATAAGCCAGGTTATAATAGGCTTCGATATTGTTCGGACGGATCTGAGTGGCAGTAATGAAATATTGGATACATAAAGGATTATTTTCCTCCTGGTAAATCAGTCCCAGTTTGATATACGCGGCAAAGAAATCCGGGTCCTGATCAATCGCTGTCTGGTAAGATGATTTTGCCAATTCACGATTGTCCAGGCTTAGATAAATACTTCCTTTCAGGATATAAGCATCTCTATAACGTTTATTGATACGAAGCGCTTCGTTGGTATAATAGAAGGCCTTTTCATTATCACCCTGCTGGGCATAGGTGGTTGCCAGTGCAACTAAAGCTGCCGGATTTTTCGGATCTTTTTTTACCACGAACTTAAAATGCGACTGGGCAGCCATCACGTCACTCGGTGTGCGATTTGCCCGGTTATTCAATGCGTTTGCATACAAGAAACGGGCTTCTATATTTCCCTGCTGCATCCGGTATGCTTTCGCTCCGTCCTGAAGTGCTTTATCATAATCGTAACGCTCCAGCATCAGGTTTCCGTGCTGAATAATGATGGGAACACTATCCGGATATTTTTTATATAACTGATCGATAGAAAGTTCTTTTTGAGGTTTTTTTGAGCTGTTTCCGCCACAAGAGCTGAATAAAACAAGAAAACCAATGAAAAATAGAATGCGCATACTTAAATGAATCTGGAAACAAAAATAAGGAAATGTATTTAGCTATATACAGAAACGTATGCTTCTTATGAAACGTTGGATTTTTTCGTGTTCTGTGAAAATAGATACCGCGGAAGATATTATCCTGGGTAATGTTAACCTGGAATACAAAAATGCTCATCTTCAGTGAACTTCTATTCATCTATAAATGAATGTTTTAGTAGTGTTGTTAGTTTTAGCTCACTATAACTTAATTTGAAACGATGAACAATTTATTACTAATTGTTCTTCTGACTCTTGCGACATTTTCCTTTGGTCAGGGCAATTCAGCCTATGACCAGAGGTTAATGATCCATTTTACAGAAGAACAACTTGCGCAGATGCCGCGATCAAAACTGGAAGCCATTACGTATTACTATTGTGAAAGCTATTATTTGGATGATTCCAACGTGATCGGATTTGATATCCAATCCTTTGATGTTTCGAAGTATGAAGAATTGAGAAGAGAGTCCGTGGATTTCTCATTTACCAATGATCAGGGCCTTATCATAACCCTGATTGCTAAAGAAAAGTACCTGCCGAAAGCAGCACCTAAGAAATCATGAGACGGTTCTTAACTGGTTTGATAGCAGTAACGGGTTTTACTGCTTTCGGACAATTACCCTATACCTGGAGTTCAGGTGTTAATCCCGGCTGGACAAGTGACGGAAATGGACTGCAATGGAGAGGAGGTTGTGGTTATGTTACTACTAACTGCAATAGCAACTACGCAAACAACATGAATACTACGTATACTTCGCCGGTTATTGATGCGAGTTGTTCGAATGCTACAACGATTTCTGTAACTTTCACAGCATTTGGGAACGCCGAATACCTTTATGACTTCATGTTTATTGAGTATTCACTTAATAACGGTGCAACTTGGATCAATCCTTATGGTGTTGGGGTGGGGTGGACCGGTAATTTTGGTGCTTCTCCCGGATCAACGATTCCTGCAATTATAATTCCGGCATCTTCCAATATCCGTTTTCGTTTTAATTTCCAGTCAGACAATTCATTTGTTTACAATGGATACAAACTAACCGATTTCGATGTGGTTTGTAATGTCGTTATGCCGGTTGAAATTTACAGCTTTACGGGAAAAAGAATTGGGAGTGGAAATCAATTGGAATGGATTACACTTTCAGAAAAGGACAATGATTATTTCGAAGTCGAATGGTCCACGAAACCGGAAGCCGAAATCTGGACTAATCTTACTATCATTAAATCGAAAGGAAACAGCTCCGAGAAACAGCATTACTCGTTCTTGCATTCCAATCCGTCTGTAAGTGAAAAGAATTATTACCGGATTTCGCAGGTTGATAAGGATGGAACACGAAGAACCTTTGATGAATTGGTACTTGTGGATAATATCATGAAGGAGAACCCGGTAAAAGAAGTGGTCAACATGCTCGGGCAAGTGGTGGACCAGAACACTCCAGGATTGGTTATTTATGTTTATGAAGACGGAACGAAGATTAAGAGATACAACTGATCAACTAAAGCTGTTTGCTGCAGCGTGTACCCGTCTTTTATTTTGACAGGAAATCAAAACCTTCTTAAAATGAAAAACCCCGACGATTAATGTCGGGGTTCAATATAATCTCGAATGGATTTACAATCCTAAAAGTACAGCGTAAGGATCTTTTCCTCCGAAAATAATTCTTTCCGGATTTTCGATCATTTCTTTCACTTTAACAAGGAAGCTTACAGATTCCTTACCATCAATGATTCTGTGGTCGTATGATAACGCCAGGTACATCATCGGGCGAATTTCAACTTTCCCGTCAATTGCTACCGGGCGCTCAATGATGTTGTGCATTCCCAGAATAGCGGATTGAGGAGGATTGATAATCGGGGTAGACATCATGGAACCGAAAACACCACCATTGGTGATTGTAAAGGTTCCGCCAGTCATGTCTTCCGGGGCGATTTTCCCGTCACGGGCTTTCACAGCCAGGCGCTTGATTTCTTTTTCGATTTCTGCCAGGCTCATTTGCTCCGCATTGCGCACAACCGGTACCATCAATCCTTTTGGAGATGAAACGGCGATCCCAACATCCGCATAATTGTGGAATACGATTTCGTTTCCGTCAATCTGTGCATTTACCGCAGGGAACAAGTTCAAAGCCTCAGTTACGGCTTTCGTAAAGAAAGACATAAATCCAAGGTTCACATCGTGGAATTTCGCGAACTGATCTTTGTATTTTGCACGAAGGTCCATGATTGGTTTCATGTCCACCTCGTTGAAAGTCGTCAACATCGCTGTTTCGTTCTTCACAGAAACCAGGCGTTCTGCGATCTTACGACGAAGCATAGACATTTTTTCGCGGTTTTGGTCACGGGTACCTCCCCATCCCTGAGCAGCATCGGCAGGAATACCTGCAGCCATTGCACTTACCACATCTTGTTTGGTGATACGTCCGTCTTTTCCGGTACCATTGATCTTAGCTCCGGAAACACCGTTCTCAGCCATAATCTTCGCAGCTGCCGGTGAAGGAGTTCCTTTCGCATAACTATCATTTACCGGTCCCGGATTCGGAGCAGGTGTACTTGTTTTTTCAGCAACAGGAGTTGGCTGTGCTGCCGGAGCAGCTGCTTTCTCTTCTGTTTTCGGAGTTTCCGCAGCAGGAGCCGCAGATCCTGCAGGTCTTTCAGCTGAAGTATCGATCAGACAAACAACCTGACCAACTTTTACGACATCGCCTTCCGCGGCTTTCAAAGTAATGATACCTGATTGCTCAGCAGGTAATTCCAAGGTTGCTTTATCGGAATCTACTTCTGCGATTGCCTGGTCTTTTTCTACATAGTCACCGTCCGAAACCAGCCAGGTAGCAATTTCTACTTCAGAAATTGATTCTCCCGGACTTGGTACTTTCATTTCAAGGATTGGCATAATTGAATCGTATTTAGTTTTGTAATAATCTTATTTAGCTGCTACAGATGCGAATTGAAATACGTCTGCAAACAATTGTTTCAGGCGGCGCTCGTGTAATTTCTTAGAACCTTCTGCCGCAGCTGCTGATGCAGGTCTGGTAATTCCTTTAAACGGAATATGTCTCAGGTTCATTGCAATGTACGCCCATGCTCCCATGTTGGCAGGTTCTTCCTGAGCCCACACGACATTTTTCGCATTGTATTTTGCAACGATCGCATCAATTTGTTTTTGCGGTAAGGGGTACAATTGTTCAATACGAACAAACGCCATATTGTCAACACCCATATCTGCAGCTTTCTCTTTTAGTTCGTAATAGAATTTCCCGGAGCAGAAAACCAATGTATCCACCTGGCCGACTTTTCCGTTCGGATCATCAATTACCTCCTGGAAAGAACCGCTTGCCATTTCTTCAAGGGTGGAAGTTGCGGCAGGTAAACGCAGGATCATTTTCGGAGAGAAAACTACCAATGGTTTACGGAACGGACGAGCTAATTGTCGGCGAAGCAAATGGAAATGGTTTGCCGGCGTAGAAGTATTTACGACCTGGATATTTTCATCGGCGCATTGCTGTAACCAGCGCTCCATGCGGCCACTTGAGTGTTCAGCTCCCTGACCTTCGTATCCGTGAGGAAGAAGCATAACCAAACCACTTTGAGTAGACCATTTGTCCTCACCCGCAGTGATGAACTGGTCGATCATAATCTGTGCACCGTTGAAGAAATCCCCGAATTGCGCTTCCCAGATCGTTAATCCTTTCGGAGTAGCTAACGAATAACCGTACTCAAAACCAAGAACTGCGTATTCGGATAACAAAGAGTTGTAAACCGTAAACGGAGCCTGCTTGTCTGAAAGCATGTTCAGGGTTTCGATCTCTTCCTCGTTGTCTTCTGTTTTTACAACTGCATGACGGTGGGAGAATGTTCCGCGCTCTACGTCTTGTCCCGAAATACGAACAGGAATTCCTTCTTCCAAAAGCGTTGCATAAGCAAGCATTTCTGCAGTTCCCCAATCCAGGTTGTTATTTTCAATTGCCGCCAGACGGTCCTTGAAAATCTTCTGGATCTTGGTGAAATATTTTTTTCCTTCCGGAAGCGTTGCTAGTTTTTTTCCAAGCTCGTATAATTTGTCCTTTTGGAAACCGGTTTCAGGGCTTGAATCAAAATCTGCAAGAGTACTGTGACGGAAACCTTCCCAGGTTTTGCTTAAGAAATCCCAAACGACTGCTTTTTCATTCTTACGGGCTGTTTCGAACTCATTTTCCAAATATTCACTGTACTCATCTTCGATTTTTTTCGCTTCCGATTCTGTTAAGATACCTTCCGCAATTAGCTGCTTTTGGTAAATCACCTTCGGATTCGGATGTTTTTTTATTATATCGTACAAGTTCGGCTGCGTGAATTTAGGCTCATCACCTTCGTTATGTCCGTATTTACGGTAGCACAACAAATCGATGAATACATCACGGTGGAATTTCTGACGGTATTCCATGGCGATTTCAATGGTTTGGATCACCGCTTCAATATCGTCTCCGTTTACGTGAAAAACGGGAGTTAATGTTGTTTTTGCTACGTCCGTACAATAAGTAGATGAACGTGCGTCGTGGAAGTTTGTTGTAAAACCGACCTGGTTGTTTACCACAATGTGGATAGTTCCGCCGGCTCTGTATCCGTCAAGCAATGCCATCTGGATTACTTCATATACGATTCCCTGTCCTGCAACTGCTGCATCACCGTGGATCATCACCGGACAAACTTTGTTTTCATCTTTGAAATGAGTATCCAGTTTTGCACGTGCAATTCCCTGAACAACCGGATCAACGGCTTCCAGGTGGGATGGATTCGGAGCCAAAGTCAAACCTACTTCTTTTCCATCCTTTGTAGTTGTAGAACTGGTATATCCCTGGTGATATTTTACGTCTCCGTCAAAAGCACCGTCAGCATCAAATTCTTTTCCTTCAAATTCGGAGAAGATATCCTGAGGGCGTTTTTGGAAGATATTCGTTAGTGTATTCAAGCGTCCACGGTGAGCCATTCCCATTACGAAATACTCCACTCCCAGGCTCGAGCCTTTTTCAACCAAAGCATCCAATGCCGGGATTAATGATTCACCACCTTCAACGGAAAAACGTTTCTGACCTACATATTTTTTACCCAAAAAGGCTTCAAAATTGGAAGTCTGAACTAATTTTTTATAAATGTGTTTTTTACGCTCAGCATCGAAAACCGGGCGGTTTTTAACTTCGATACTGTTTCTGAACCATTCCAAACGTTCCGGCTCACGCATAAACATGTACTCAATACCGATGGATTGACAATAACACTGCTCCAGGTCCTGGATAATATCACGCAATGTTGCTGCTCCGATGCCGATTTGCTCTCCTGCCTGGAAAACAGTGTCCAAATCCGATGCATCCAATCCGAAATTTTCGATTGCCAACGTGGGTTCGTACTTTCTGCGCTCACGAACAGGATTGGTCTTCGTAAACAAATGTCCGCGGGTTCTGTACCCGTTGATCAGGTTTATTACTTTAAATTCTTTCTGAAAATTTTCAGGAATATCACCGCCGTCTTCGAAGTTCGTGCGGGCAAAATCAAATCCTTCAAAGAATTTTTGCCAGCTAAGATCCACGCTTTCAGGGTCTTTCAAATAGGACTGATATAAATGATCTATTGCATTTACATCTGCATTTCCGACGTACGTCACTTTATCCATGTTGGTGCACTATAATGGTGGGTAAAGTTATAACTTTTAGTCCAAGCGCGAGTAGGAAATCACTATAAAAAAATGCAAAAATGGTATATATTGTTCGAAGGCTGAAAGATTATTCGTTTATCAGGGATTAAATCTCAATTCTGCCCCGGTTTTTCTTTTATTTAAACTGGATTTGGTAGAACACTTTCATCAATTCGCGGTGCAGAATAGCATTGGAAAGGTAAAAGAGCCGGTTTTCATGGTCATTGGTTTGTATCAGGATCAGTTCCGGGATGTCGATTAAATAGAGCAGGTGCTGCAATTCGCTTTCGCTGAGTTTTTGAAGTACGGTCCGGATTTCCTGGTTCCATGTGGCCGGATCAGCACTCCTGAGCTCGAATTCACCTACTCCAGAACGCTGGAAGTCTTTTTGGACCTGTGCCTGCAGTTTTTCAAGCAGTTTGCGCTGGCTCAATCGCAATTGAAGTTTCCGGACGAGTGCGTTTAAATCTTTTTCTTCCATAATCCAGTCATTGATGTGAACTTGCTACCTTTGCATCATGATTAATAACTCAAAAGAAGCAATCATTTTTGATTTGGGAGGAGTTTTGTTGAATTTGGATTACGATTTAACAGAAAAAGCCTTTATTTCTCTTGGAATGGCCAATTTTGGCGAGTCCTATTCCCAACTGCAGCAAGTAAACCTCTTTGATCGTTACGAAATCGGTGAAATTTCTTCTTTCCACTTTGTGAACCGTCTGCTGGATTTATTACCTCCCGGAACTACCGCAAACCAGGTGGTGCATGCCTGGGACGCCATGATCCTTGACTTTCCGGTTGAGCGGTTGAACCAATTGGAAGCACTTTCACAGAAATACCGTCTTTTCTTGTTGAGTAACACGAACGACCTGCACATTGATGCGGTCAGAAGATCGCTGGAGAAAACGGTGGGGCATCGAAACCTGGAGCAGTATTTTGAGAAAACATACTTCTCTTCTGCTGTCGGGATGCGTAAACCGGACTCCAAAATCTTTGAATTTGTTTGTTCGGAGAATAATCTCGATCCGGCAAAGACCATTTTCATCGATGACAGCCCGCAGCATATCGAAGGAGCAAGGTTGGCAGGAATAGAGGCTTTTTTGCTGGAGAAAAACCAGGATGTTTTCGAGCTGCCTTTTTTTCGGTCTTAATCTCGATCAGAAGAGTTTATCTCCTTACTTTTCCTGGCAAAGCTCAACCAATACTCCGTTGGAAGATTTTGGATGCAGAAATGCTACTAATTTGTTGTCCGCTCCATTCTTCGGATGCTCGTTCAGTAACTGAAAACCTTTGGAGGAAAGCTCTTTCATGGAAGTTTCGATGTTTGTAACATCGAATGCAATGTGATGAATTCCTTCGCCTTTCTTTTCGATGAATTTAGCGATCGGACTGTTTTCATTACTTGCTTCCAGCAATTCGATTTTTGATTCTCCCACCCGGAAGAAAGCGGTTTTCACGCCTTCGCTTTCAACTGCTTCGGTTTTATAGCATGCTGTGCCGAGAAGCTCAGTGTATGTTTTGATTGCTTCGTCGAGGTTTTTGACAGCAATTCCAATGTGTTCGATTTTATTCATGGATTCGAAGATAAGAAAAGTATCAAAGTGGTCACGCGATTAATCGCGTGACCACTGATTATAAAACAAAAACCCCGACGATAAATGTCGGGGTTCAATATGATTTTCAAAGGGTTTTATCCCTTAAAGAACTTCTCTGTTTTGTTGTCGAAGTTGATGTAATAAGCTCCTTTCAATAAGTTGGAACATGGAACTGAAGAACCGATCCCTTTCTTGACGATGTTTCCGTAAGCGTCATAGATCTCGTACTTCGTTTCGATCGGTTTTCCGGATGCCGTAAAATTGATCTGGTCTTTAACCTTGACCGGATTCTTGACAACCACCGGTACAGAAGAAGTAAACTTCACATCTTTGGAGTTTCTTTTAGCCCCTGAGTGGTCAATTTGAACCACACGAACCGTGTTTTCTCCTGAATGAGGTGCAACCAGGAATTCGTAGCTGTTTGTTCCCGGCGTGCCTTTCCCCTGAACTTCCCCGATCTTCACCCATTTGTTCCAACGGTATTGTTCGATAATGAATGGAAGTTTTCCTTGTTCGTTAGTGGTCTTCCAGGTAAGCATCCCATTGTTCTGGATTTGGATGTCAACGGTATTAAAAGTACTTCTTGGAAGTAATACTTCCGGATTTAAGATTTTTGGTTTGCATCCATCGTTATGTTCTATAACTATAAATACAGGTTCACCTATTTCTATATTGAAGAGAGAAAAGTCAATTTCGAATGCCGATATGGCTGTTCCACCCGGAAGGATGTCACCGTTTACTGTAACCTTTGTCGCACAAAAACCAAAACCGTCGCCGTCTTCCGGATTTTGAACGTAAAGATTTTTACCCTGATAACTTCCTTCAATGGAAAGAACCGCTGAGCTTGAAAAGCTTAGCAGTAACGCAAAAGAGCAAAGTAAGATTAATTTTAATTGTTTCATTTTTATCTAGTAGCTACACTAAAAACTGTGGCAAGTATAATAGCTATTTTTTACATTACCAACATTTTAGATAGCGAAATTACAATTTTTTTTTCTTTTCAACCACCCGAAAAGTTAATTTAATCATGAAATATTGACCGTTCGTCGATTATATGGCCCAAAAACTTAATATTTGGTATACGGACATTTTGTTTTTTTAAGTTATTTTAGTAAAAGATTTTTTCTATTCTTGTATTGATAAATCCTTCATCTACTATGAAATTAGTTCCCGTAGTTTTACTTATTCTTATTCTCACATCTTGCGGTTCAGATAAAAAACAATTTGAGTTTGCAGGAGGAAGTTTTAAAATGGCTTTGGATAATACGCCATCGACATTTATTGCCAGAGAAGTAAATGATGTTTACTCTTTTGAATTGCTTTCACAGGTCATGGAAGGATTGGTAAGTTTCAATGCGGAAGATCTTTCCCTGCAGCCGCAAATTGCCGAAAAATGGAGTATTAGCGGAGATGGAACCGTTTTTACATTCACAATCCGGGATGATGTCTTCTTTCATGATAACCCGGTTTTCGAATCCATGGATGACAGAAAGCTTACTGTTGATGATGTCCTGTTCACTTTTGAAAAAGCCTGCAAGCCGAATGCAGAAGGAAATCCGACGGCTGCGTATTTGTTTCTGCTCTCCAACCAGGTAAAAGGGGCGAAGGAATACTACGAGGGAAAAGCAAAATCCATCAGCGGAATAAAAGTCAAGAAGAACCAGTTCGAAATCACCTTATTGAATCCGGACCAAACATACATCAATAAATTGGCCAACCTAAGTGCGAGCATTGTTTCGAGAAAAATCGTTGAAGCGAATAAGGAAACAGATGTGGTAGGAACCGGACCGTTTTGTTTTACCAAGCCTTCTGAGGAGGATACGTATGTTTTGTTAAAGAACCCGGATTATTACATGGTTGATAACAAAGGAAACGCACTTCCATACCTGGATTCGGTAGTTTTCTATGTTCAGACCCGGAAACTGGAGCAATTGGAAATGTTCGAACAGGGAAAGACTTCACTGATTTCCGGACTGCCGACTTCGCGAATTACGGAAATGCTGGAAGGACGAATTTCAGATTTTAATGCACAGCCTCCATTGAAGGAGTTGTACAATAATCCTTTATTAACTACTCAGTACTATTTCTTCAATATGAATGATCCGCGTTTTAAGGATGTTCGCGTAAGACAGGCATTCAACTATGCGATTGATCGCAAACGCCTGGCAGATAATGTATTGAGAAATCAATATTACGAATACGGGATTTATGGAATTACTCCACCGATCGGTTCTGTGTTCAAGGGATACAATTTTTCAGAAATCAAAAAGTACGGTTATGATTACAATCCTGAAATGGCTAAAAAACTATTGGCCGAAGCAGGTTACCCGGATGGGAAAGGATTTGGAAGTGTGGACCTGAGATTGGATATCAGTGATTTGAATACGGCTGTTGCGGAAGAATTGGCCGGCCAGATCTACCAGACTTTGGGAATTAATGTAAACATTGACGGTTCAAATTTCGAGCAGCGAAATGAAGACGGAAACATGGGAAGGGGAGATATGTTCCGCACGGCATGGGTAGCGGACTATTCAAGTCCGGAAACGTTCCTGGGGAATTTTTACGGAAAAATCGTCCCGAAATCCAAAGACGAACCATCAAGCGGAAATCAATCCCGTTACGTGAATCCATTGTTCGATAAGTATTTTGAGCAAGGCCGTTCGGCAGATACGAAGAAAAGACTGGAATTGTTCTCCAAAGCCGAAATTGAGTTGATGAAAGATCCTCCGATTATTCCGCTTTGGTATGCCAACGATTTCACACTCAGCTATTCGCGTGTACGCAACCTGAAGAATAATCCGATGGAATTTTTGGACCTGCGCCGGGTATATATCAAAGAGTGGACGAAAGAAGAATATTTGAAGTCTATTCAATAAGTGTATATTTACGGGTTGATATAACCAAAGAATGAAAACTATCCTTACCGTATTGTTTTGTGCGTTCGTATCCGTATTGATCGCACAGCCTACCCAAACTGTTCGTGGTACCGTTTTGGACTCGGAATCGGATTTCCCGGTTTTTGGAGCACAGGTCATCATCAGTCTTTCCGATAGTTCGAAATTGAAAACAATGACCAACAATGATGGTGTTTTCGAATTCCTGAATGTTCCGGTTGGAAAATATCCTTTAGCTGTTAAATCTACGATCTATGAAAATTACTCGGCATCCGTGGAAGTCAATTCTGGGAGGCAGACTGTTTTGGAGATCAAGGTCAAAGAACGGATAAGTGAAGTAGAAGAAGTGGTTGTTGTAGCCCAGAAACAGGGAGAAGTCAAAAATGAAATGGCTACTGTTTCGGCGCAGCAGTTTTCGGTAGAAGAAACAGAACGGTATGCCGGATCACGTGGAGATCCCGCCCGTATGGCCAGCAATTTTGCGGGTGTCCAGGGTGCGGATGATTCCCGGAATGATATTGTGGTTCGTGGAAATTCTCCGCTTGGAGTGGTATACAAAGTCGAAGGAATCGATATTCCGAACCCCTCCCATTTCTCCGTTTCCGGAAGTTCGGGCGGACCGGTTTCTATCATCAATAACAAAAGCTTAGCGAATTCGGATTTCTTTATGTCGGCTTTCCCGGCTGAATATGGAAACTCTATTTCGGGAATTTTCGATTTGAAATTGCGAAACGGGAACTCCAAACAACATGAGTTTACAGGTCAGTTCGGTTTCCTTGGAACAGAAGTATTGGCAGAGGGTCCGCTGAGCAAAAAAACGAATGCGAGTTACCTGATCATGGGCCGTTATTCGACATTGAGCTTGTTCCAGTTTATGGGAATCCGCATCGGGACGGATGCTGTTCCGGTTTATGGTGACGGTGCTTTTAAATTCAATTTCCCGCTTAAAAAAGGTGGACAGCTTTCGCTTTGGGGAATCGGCGGGAAAAGTGATATCAAGATACTGGTTTCCGAACAAACAGAGTATACGAAAGAATTATACGGAGAGGGTGACCGCGATCAGTATTTCGGGACGGGAATGGCCGTTGCCGGCTTGACTTATAAGAAATCGCTTTCCGAAAGAACATTCCTGATAACCACTTTTTCAGGAAGTATTGAAGATCAGCATTCACACCATGATTTGCTGAACCGTTCTTTGGATACGACCTATAATGGCGGTGAACCGGAAGTCAAAATTTCCGTTGACAGTATTTACCCGATCATGGGATACGATTTCAAGATCGCTAAGTATTCCGGAATGTTCAGCATCAACCACAAGATCGGGAAACAGCACATCATCAAAGTAGGATTGAATGCCGATTTCTTAACCTTCAAAATGATAGACAGTGTTTTGAATATTTCGGGAACAGAATTCATCAACCGCTGGGATTACAAAGGTCAGGGTGGTGTTTTGGTACAGCCTTTCTTCCAATGGAAATACCGCATCACGGAAAATATGGATTTCACAGCCGGACTCCATGCACAATATTATTCGTTCAGCAATTCTTTGAGCCCTGTTGAACCACGTTTAGGCTGGAAATGGTCCATGAAGGGAAATCAGAAATTGTTTGCAGGTGCAGGACTTCACAGCCAAACTCAGCCATACTATATCTATACCTACCACTTAAAGGATGCCTCCGGAAATAAGATTTACCACAATAAAAACATGGGATTCACGCGATCAATGCATTCGGCATTGGGTTACGAGAAGAATTTCAAAAAAGGATTCCAGTTCAAGACGGAANNTTCTCCATGATCAACCAGGGAAGCGGATTTGCCCGGTTCTTCCCGGATACGTTGAAAAATACCGGAACGGGTATGAACTACGGATTGGAATTGACGCTGCAAAAGTTTTTCGACAAGAGTTTTTATGTGCTGACCACCGTTTCCATCTACGACAGTAAATATAAAGGAAGTGACGGTATTGAACGAAACACGAGCTACAACGGATTATACACGGCAAACGTACTATTCGGGAAGGAATTTAAACTCGGGAAAAAGCACACGCTTGGTTTGGGCGGGAAAGTGACGGTAGCAGGTGGAAAACGCTACGGTTACATCAACCTTCCGGCTACAACAGCTCAAAAAGAATT
>DJFP01000017.1 GCA_002432565.1 Flavobacteriales bacterium UBA5869 | reverse complement strand
CAATATTTATCCTGCGATGATTGCGATAATCCGGTCTGTATTCCAACATCTTCGAATAACTATATTGTTGTCGGATCCGATCCGAATGGCTGTACGGGAACTGATACGGTAATCGTCAATGTTTTTGTAGATTGCCACAACCTGTCTTTGCCAAATGTATTCTCACCGAATAATAGTGGTCCGGAAGTAAACAATACCTTTGGTCTGCTAGGAACACTTCCTTGTTTAGAAACTTATCAATTATTGATTTTCAATCGATGGGGAGAACAGGTATTCGAAACTCAAACCACCGATTTACAATGGGATGGTAATTTCAACGGAAAGCCTCAAAACTCGGGCGTTTATTTCTACCGCCTGGATATGAAACTGGTAACCGGTGAAGAAGTTAAAAAATCAGGTAACCTAACATTGATCAGATAATATGAAAAAGTTTGTCATTTGCATATTCATTCTGATCCGGGTTGTAACAAACGATGTTTGGTCGCAGGATGTTCATTTTGCCCAGACGGAATATGCTCCTATGCTTTTAAATCCTGCTTTGACAGGGGCTTTTTCACACATACAGGTCATCGCGAATTACCGCAATCAATGGAATAGTGTTGCTTCCCCTTATCAAACAATTGCAGCTTCATTCGATGCCAGATTACAACGCAGAGATGCTGATAACAACAGTTTTGTAGCTTTAGGAGTTAACTTCTTCAATGATGTTGCCGGTGACATGAAGGTTACTACCAACCAGTTTAACCTGGATTTGGCTTACCATATCAAAATGGGACGTTATAGTTTGCTGCGGATCGGAATTTACGGTGGGATGAATCAACGGATCCTTGATCCGAGCAGGGGAAACTGGGCAAGTCAATTCGATGGTGATGCAATCAATACAAGCATAGGCAGCGGCGAAAATTTCGGTTCATACAACCACCTATTTATGGATGCGGGCGCCGGAATCGTATACACCTTCCGCAGAATGAAATATTCCGTTAATAACAATGTCAATAATAATGTGAATTGCGGCCTTGCGGTTTATCACGCCAATCAACCTGCTTCATCATTCGTTTCTTTGCCAGAGGACAAATTAGCCATGCGGATTTCCGGGTTCATCAATAGCTCTTTTAATATCCGGAATACTCCGTTAGCTGTGCAGCCTGCTGTTTATATGCAATTCCAGTCAAAGTATTCTGAGGTACTTTTCGGAACTTATCTGCGCTACAACCTTCGTGAGTCTTCACATTTCACCGGATCCATCAAACCGGTAGCTGCCGCGCTCGGAATATTCAGCCGCTACAAAGATGCTTTCGTCGCAAAGGGGTATTTCCAGTATCATCAATTTTCAGTTGGTATGGCTTACGATTTCAACCTTTCGCGGTTAACTCCTGTCTCTAAATCACGCGGAGGAGTTGAGATTTTCCTGCGTTTCAACCTGGATGACCGTTTGAACAATCCTTCTCTTTGGTAAACTAAATCTTTGAATCCAGCAAATCCTCACTGGTTCTATTTCCCCCAGAATCAAATTTATGATGCTTAGCTGTTGCTACCGCATATTTAATGTTCTTTATCAAAAAAACCAGAAATGCAACTCTGATCAAAAAGACCATAATAATAAATATGTTTCCGGAAACAAGACTTAATAACGAAATTAACGTCCAAAAACCAAACATAGATAACCCCAGATAAAAAGCCCATGGCTTTGATTTGTTTGTATTAACTGCAGATACAATATATACTGCCACTACCGAAAGATTGATCAGCGTTATTAGTGATCCCAGGGATAAATCAAAACTCAGATGTATTCCATCCAATAAACTTGAAATAATTGCAAAAACAGTGATCACCCAGAAAAAAGTACTCATGCTTTTCAATTCTTTAGCGGGATGTGATACATTATTTACACAATGATATCCGTCAATAATAATGTCCAATGTAATGGGTTTAGCCGAAAGTTTCAACGCTATTTCTCCCAACTCCTTGGTCTGATACTTTATTCCGTCCCTAAGCTTATTCACTCCTTTATGGGTCAGGATCAATGTATCGTGGTAATAAATCTCTACGACTTGATAACCCCTGGTCCACATTGCTTTGACTGTTTCTCCAGGGAATTGTGTAATGCGGTATTTCTTTTCAAAATCCATGATTCGGTTGATTTAAATAAAAAGGGCACCCATCAGATGCCCTCTTAAAAACTACTATATTTCCTTATCCCAAGAACGGATATTTGTAATCTGTCGGTGGAACAAATGTTTCTTTGATTGTTCTGGCAGAAACCCAGCGCAATAAATTCATTGCAGCTCCTGCTTTGTCATTCGTACCGGAACCTCTTGCACCTCCAAAAGGCTGCTGACCAACAACTGCCCCCGTAGGCTTATCATTGATATAGAAGTTTCCAGCCGCATTTTCAAGTGCCTTAGTAGCAGTTTGAATAGCATAGCGGTCATTCGACATAATTGAACCGGTCAATGCATACTCAGAAGTTTCGTCCAACAATTTCAAGGTTGCTTCGAATTCATTTTCAGGATAAACATAGATTGTTAATACCGGTCCGAAGATCTCTTCAACGATTGTTCTGAATTTTGGATTTGTCGTTACAACAACAGTCGGTTCAATGAAATATCCGGTCGATTTATCGTAAGAACCTCCCACGATAATTTCAGCATCAGATTGTGATTTCGCATAGTCGATATACCCGGAGATCTTATCGAAAGCACGCTCATCGATTACTGCATTGATGAAATTGGAAGAATCTTCCGGGGAACCCATTTTAAATGATTTCACCTGGTTTACCAGGATTTCTTTCACATCCGGCCATAAATTGGATGGAATATACGCACGTGAAGCTGCAGAACATTTTTGTCCCTGGAATTCAAATGCTCCACGAGACAAAGCAGTTGCTACTTCAGCTGCATTTGCACTTTTGTGGACCATTACGAAGTCTTTTCCTCCTGTTTCTCCAACGATTCTTGGATATGCACGGTAATTCTCAATGTTGTTCCCGATCTCTTTCCATAAATGACGGAATACACCTGTTGAACCTGTGAAATGTAATCCTGCCAAATGTTTGTTCTTGAAAATTACATCACCGGCCACCGGTCCGTCTACAGAAATCATATTGATTACTCCGTCCGGAACTCCGGCTGCACGGAATACTTCCATAATTACCTGTGCCGAATACATTTGAGATTCCGCAGGTTTCCAAACGATTACATTCCCCATCATTGCAGGCGCAGCACAAAGGTTCGCAGCAATTGAAGTAAAATTGAACGGCGTAAGAGCAAAAACGAATCCTTCCAGCGGACGGTATTCCAATCTGTTCCACATTCCCGGTAAAGATTCCGGTTGGTCTTTATAGATTTGAGTCAAATACTGAACATTGAAACGGAAAAAATCAATTAGCTCACATGCTGCATCGATCTCAGCCTGCATGACGTTTTTGGATTGCCCCAACATCGTTGCAGCATTCATTTTATTTCTGAAAGGTCCTGCCAATAAATCCGCAGCTTTCAAAAAGATCGCAGCACGCTGTTCCCAAGGAAGGTTTGCCCATTGCTCACGCGCATTCATCGCAGCATCAATAGCTTTGGAAACATGAGACGCATCTCCGTAATTGAAATGTCCCAACACTTTTTTATGATCGTGTGGAGGCGACATCGGTTTTTTATTATTCGTTCGAACCAACTCCGAACCAATGTACATCGGTACATCGATTGGTTCCTGGTCCAACATTCTTTTATATTCAGAAATCAAAGCCGTATGCTCGGCACTTCCCGGAACATAAGCCTTTACCGGTTCATTGATTGCTTTTGGAACCGTAAATAACGCGTTTGACATAGTATACATTTTTGCATTACAAATGTACACATAATGCTTTGAGTTCTAAAACAAGTTCAAAAAGAGTTCAAAGAGTTTAATAGGGTTAACGCATGTTCAAAATGTAGATTACAAACTGCATTTTTCTTGATTAATCACGTTATTCGAACTTTTGATCTCTATAATTATTGGGGTTTGAACTTTTGAACTTTTTAAACTTATGGAACTTCTACTATTCATTTAAAAGATTGTTCTTATGTTTGGGTTATAGTTATTTAAACACTTATGAAGATCTCTGCTGCCATTATTCTTTTTGCCGTGTGCACTCATTTCTGGTCATTCACCCAATCCTATGATTCGAAGAAACAATGGGATTTATTAAACAATGGTAGCGAAAACGAGCGGATTGATGCGGCTAAAAAACTAAGTATCTACTATCAGTCAGAATCGTTAGACTCTTTAAGGATCGTCGGTGAAACACTTTTCTTCTTTGGAATCGACAATCATTACCAACCTGCAATTGAATTCGGGAAAATTACGCTGGCAGAGTTTTACGTTATGAACGGCCGGATCAATGATGGAATTGTCATGGCAAAAGCCACACTCCCAAGATTACAGGAACGTGGTGATATGGCTTTATTAACCGATGTTTGCAAAATTATTGCTTCGGGCTACCGGAAACTGGATGACGGAAATTCCTCCATGCTGTGGGCCAAAAAAGCCATTACTTACAATAAGGACAATCCGGAATCCAAAGACAAAACGGAAGGATTGATTTCATTGGCAGAAGCATATTTATTGCAGCATAAGGAAAAACTCGCCATTGAAACGTATGAGAATTACATTTCGAAAGCCTCCAAATCAAAAGATTATCGAGGATTGAGTTCTGCTTATGCACGTTTGGGTGATATCTACCGCATTTCTGAAAAATTCAGCCCGGCAGAAAAATTCTTCAAACTTTCCTATCAAATGGCTCAGAAAACAAATCTGACTTCACCGAAAGCCCATGCATTAAATAACCTGGCAATTGTTTATTTCGAAAAAGGAGATACTACCAATGCACGACTTCACTTCCAAAAAGCACTCAAACTAAGAGAATCTGTCAATGACGTGAAGTCCGTTTCAGAAAGTCTTTACAACATGGGAGATTACCATTTCTACATCGAACAATATTCAAAAGCACTTTATTGGTATCAAAGATCAACTGACCTGGCTAAGAAAAACGGACTTTTAAAAGAGGAAAAAGACGGATTGCTTGCAATGGCTCAGGTTTATAAGGAAATGAAGCAATTTGANNATCTGGCGAACCGATTTTGAGGAATACAAAACTGCTGAAATCAGAAAAGAAACTTCTTTTTGGAATGATGTACTTTTAATCGTTGCGGTGGCTTTGGCAATAACTGTCGTTTTATTGTTTATAAGACTCAATAAGACAAAAACGACTTAATTTAGTTTCCCCGGGAAATTCAATTGAAAAACAGGAATATCCACTTTAAAAAGCTGGCCCGTTTCCATATTCTTAAACGTATAAAAACCATGCATGGAACCCATTTCTGAGTTTAGTTCACACCCACTCGTGTATTGATATAATTCTCCTGACTCCAAAATAGGCTGTTGACCAACAACCCCCTCTCCACTTACATGAATGGTAGGATTCAAAGAATCAAAAATAAACCAATCGCGGTGAAGCAATTGAACGGTGAATTGATTTTGATTTTCAATATCAATCCGGTAACTGAAGAAATAGCTTGAGTCCGTTGTTTGAGAAACATCTGCCCGAAACTGAGTCGAAACCCGGATCAAAACTCCTTCCGTAAGCGCGGTTATCTGTGTCATATTTATCGACTTGTCACGAAGAAAGTTAGTAACTTAAATTAAGACCGACAAATTTTTCACATTTTTTATTGATGGATGCCCACAAACCGTAGCATTTCAAGCGACTTCAAAAATTAACGAATAATGGCTCTAAATGACGAAAGTCACTCTAAATATGTAGCCTTCAAGCCGAATTAAATTCTATTTTTGTATTCAAAAAAATCAGAAATGACTCCGAAGTTTCATCCCTTAGTTGTTCAAGATGTCAGAAAGGAAACTGATGACACTGTTTCAATTGCATTTGAAATCCCATCCGAACTGACCAGCGACTACCAATTTGTTTCCGGGCAATACATTACCATTCGTAAAATCATCGACGGTGAAGAGTTGAGAAGGTCTTATTCTATTTGCGTAACTCCGCAGGACGGCGAATTACGTGTTGCTGTTAAGCGGGTAGACGACGGTCGTTTTTCCTCCTGGGCAACATCTGAACTGAAAATCGGAGAAACATTGGATGTAATGACACCAAGCGGGCACTTTCAATTGGTACCTGAAATTTCGGCAACCCGGAACTACGCTCTTTTTGCAGCAGGAAGTGGTATAACGCCCATTATTTCCATTGCGAAATCGATCTTAATGAACGAGCCTATGAGCACAGTAACACTTGTTTATGGTAACAGGGGGTTCGCGAGCATCATTTTCAGAGAAGAATTAGAAGCTTTAAAAAATAAATTCATCAACCGTTTTCAGCTGATCCATGTCTTGAGCCGTGAAAGCTTAGGGAACCCTCTGCAGAAGGGGCGTATTGACAAGGAAAAAGTGGAATTAATCGGAAAGACACTCCTACGCGGAGAACATATTGATGCGGTTTACAGCTGTGGTCCCGAGGAGATGACTCATGCTGTTAAAGAAGCAATGATGGAGTCCGGAGTTCCGGAAAACAAAATCCATTTCGAACTATTTGGAACGAAAACGGCTGGTTCCCAGGCAAAAATTGTTGTTCCGAAAGACCAGGATGTGTTGGCAAAAGTGACTATTATTTTGGATGGTGACCGTATTGAAGTGGACCTGAACACTGCAGGAACATCCATCCTTGAAGCAGGTTATGCCGCAGGAGCGGATTTGCCTTTTGCTTGTAAAGGCGGAGTCTGCTGCACATGTAAAGCAAAAATATTGGAAGGAAGCGCTGTAATGGACGTCAACTATGCATTGGAAAAAGATGAAGTTGAAGCCGGTTATATTTTAACATGTCAGGCACACCCGACTTCCGAAAAATTAACAGTATCATTTGACGATTAATTATGGGTTTATTTTCCAAATTCAAGAAAGATTCCGGGGCTAAAAAAGGGCGCTCAGGAATGGTTACGGTTGCAAACAATGAACGAATCACAGCAGTTGGTAGTCGTATTCATTTTGAAATACCAGCTGACTTGAAAGATCAGTTTGTTTATGAACCCGGACAATATATCAACGTTCACGTAAACCTGAATGGAACCAAACACACCCGCTCTTATTCTATTTGCAGTGGTCCTCAGGAAAAAAATCTGGCCGTTGCAGTAAAGGCAATCGACAACGGTTTGGTTTCCAATTATTTGGTAAACGAATTAAAAGCAGGAGATCAGATTGAGCTGGACTTTCCTTTAGGGAATTTCAAATTAGACCAAAAGGCTCCTAATATTGTGTGTTTTGCTGCAGGAAGTGGGATCACGCCATTTATGTCTTTTGCCAAATCACTGGGTGCAAACCAAAAGATGCGCCTGATTTACGGGAATTCAAGAATGGACACTGCATTTTTTATGGATGAGATCCTGGCTTTCCCAAATGTAGCTTCCACTTTTTTCTTCAGTCAGGAGAAAAACGAAGGTTATCAGGAAGGACGACTAGACAAACACCACGTAAGTGAATTAATCAAATCAGAACTACCTCTTTTGAGAGCGGATGCGTTCTATATTTGCGGTCCGGAAGAAATGATTATCGGGATACAGGAAGTATTGAGTGTTTTCGGGGTTTCGAAAGAAAAAATTCACTTCGAACTATTTACAACTCCTGTTTTAATGAAGCAGGAAGAGACAACCGTTGTGGGGACGTTTAAGGGGATTTCGCAGATTAGCGCAATCCTGGACGGAGATGTTCAGCGCATTGAACTGGCCACCAACGGTAAAAGCATTCTTGACGCTTTAGATCAATCAGGTATGGATGTTCCATATTCCTGTAAAGGCGGTGTTTGTTGTACTTGTAAAGCGAAGATCATTGAAGGAAGTGCGCAAATGACCATTAACTATGCTTTAACCGACGAAGAAGTAAAAGAGGGGTATATTTTGACGTGCCAGGCACATCCAACAAGCGAAGTTCTAAAATTGGATTTTGATGTCTAAAAAGAATGTATTGGTTATCGGTGCCAGCCGGGGAATCGGTAAAGAATTGGTAAGACAATTTGCCAACAAGGACTTGGAAACATTTGGTTTTTCCCGAAGTTTAACCAATCACACGGAAAATAATATTCACTATATCCAACTGGATTTATTGAGTCCGGCTATTAAATCGGACTTCGAAAATGCAGTTGCAGGCATAGACCAAATCGATTACCTAATTCATAATGCGGGTTTTATCGCCGTTAAACCTTTCCTGGAGTTATCAAGGGAAGACATACATAATTGCTACCAGGTAAATGTACTTTCGGTGATGGAAATTACTCAAGTATGCATTCCTAAAATGAAACCGGGCGGACATATTGTTATGATCTCATCTATCGGTGGTTTCCAGGGAAGTTCCAAATTTCCGGGATTAGCAGCATATTCGACTTCAAAAGCAGCATTGGTTTCATTAACTGAATTACTGGCTGAAGAATTCAAGACCTCGGGTATTTCGATCAATTGCTTGTGTTTAGGAGCTGTTCAGACCGAAATGATGGAAGAAGCATTTCCGGGATATAAAGCCCCTCATCAACCGGATGAAATTGCTGAATTCATTGTAGATTTCACTTTAAACAACGGAAAGTACTTTCATGGAAAAATCATTCCAGTGAGTGTTTCGAATCCATAAAGAGCTATGCAATTAGCCTTAGCGCCTTTGCAAACATACACCGATTATCATTTTCGAAATGCGCATATTGCAGTATTCAAAGGGGTTGATAAATTCTACGCTCCGTATTTGAAAATGAACAATGACGGAACGATTAAAAACGCTCCGAAAATCGATATTCTTCCGAAAAACAATCCGAATAATTCCGTAATTCCTCAGTTTATGGCCTGCGGTGAGCAGGAATTCTTCGTGATGGCTGATTACATTGAATCTTTGGGATACACTGAACTGAACTGGAATATGGGCTGCCCTTATCCAATGGTTACGAACAAAAACCTGGGAGCAGGAATTCTAAACAAACCGACAGAAATTTTTGATCTGTTTGACAGCATTTTTCCGAAACTAAAAATGGGATTGGGAATCAAAATGCGAATGGGATTGGAAAACACCTCAGAGATTCTTGAAATATTACCCCGTTTGAATGATTACCCGCTTACTGAAATAATTATTCACGCCAGGTATGCGAAACAACTTTACAANNGACCTTCAACGCAAATTCAAAAACATTGATCATTGGATGATCGGAAGGGGCGCTATGAAAAACCCAAGTCTGTTTGAAGAAATCCAGTTCGGAATAGTCGATTCCGGTGAAGTTTACCGGGATAAATTGATGCTTTTTTCTCAACACCTAATCACTAGTCTTTTAGAATGTAACCCGGATAGAGGATATGCTTTAAGTAAAATGAAATCCTATTGGGAATACTTATCAGAAGGATTATCGGATGGAAAGAATCTATACCGTAAATTGAAAAAATCAAAATCAATTGAGGAGTTCAGTGAATTGCTTAGTGAAATCCTTTAGTACGCATACGATTCTCCTGCTTTTAGATAGGTGACAAAATTTGCATCAGTAACGTAATTCTTTTTAGCTAATTTTTCTACCAATCCCTTTCCCAGCTTTTGTTCGTCATGCTTGGATATAAAAAGTTTTGCTCCACACTGCCGTAAAGTATCTCAGCATTTTTGATACCAAGATTTACGGTACACCTCCTAGCCAAAACGGTAAATGGTAGCATGTAGTCGTAGTTATTAAAACATCTGCTTTGGGAAAATCCTTGCTTTTCGTTCCATGAGGGGCAAACAGAACAGTCCCTTCTTCTGTCTCGAACAAATAAGCACTGAACCAAGTCTAAAGGGTTTGCTGGTTTGCACTCCTTAATTGGAAAAGGAGCCTCTTTTAGTGTGATTAACTTTTAAAAGTGATTCCATTTTGAGACCTTCCTCAAGATACTTTCTTTGGCAATAACAGGAATCGATGGACGAAATTGAATCAATGTTTNNCTTATTGCAATGGTCGGTGAAAGGATTTGAATAAACAAGAAATCTGCTTGGGGTAAACTTGAAACAGATGGTTGCGGGCTTCTATGAAATTGTTCACTAAACAAACGATGTCCATCAATTTGAGATGGAGTAAACTAAGGATCAATAATTATTTTGACTCCATTTAATTCCCAGAACCAGGCTCAATCATCGTTTAGCTTCTGAAACTTCATTAAAACCCCGACGATGCTATGCATGTCGGGGTTATTAAAAGTGGCATCGACTTATGCTGACGATATTGTCAGCATCCTGACAAGCAGTGCTTCGTCAGGGCTCTCCC
>DJFP01000264.1:191-3742 GCA_002432565.1 Flavobacteriales bacterium UBA5869 | reverse complement strand
TTTGAATGTGTCTAAGATGTGATTGGTCACTGAGTGAAAGGATTTTAGATTACGTCTTTTGAACTTGGCGAATTTCCCGCCAGGTTGATTTTTAAGAAATACTATTCAAAGTAGACCAATGCACAATCAGCTCCGGGTTTGATTTTTAAAGCTCTAAACAAGCTCAATGGTTTGTAAATAGACGCTCACGGTTAGTGGTGTTGTTTTTCTTCTTGAGGTTATCAGAATAGATTGTAAATCCAATCAAAAGAGTAAAGAAATTTATACCCCAAAAAACCTGAACATCTAATTCTCGAATATGTTTTTTAATGAGATGTGGATAGTATTTCTTCAATTTTTCAGCCTTTATTCCATGTACAATTATTCGGTCATTTAATTTTCCCAAGAAACTAGGAATACTGAAATATTGATAATTATAAATGGTCAATGAATCTCCTTTTTCCAGTTGACGAATTTCTTGTTCGGAAATATTTACAGGATTATAATTATTGAGTTCAAAAGTTTGATTTTTAGACTTGAACCACCATGATGGAGATCCATGTACGGCCCCGCTATGATATTCAGGGTTTTGAATAAGCACAACATTGTATTCGACTAGATTATTTTTGTCAAAATTTGAAAAAAACATACGATAATAAACTAAAGACAGTACGAATCCTGCTATTATCATTAAAACTATTTTCAAGTTTTTATTCATTTGGATTATCAATTTTCAAATGATGAATCAAAATACAGATTAATCCGCAAAGAAATTTGGATATCATGGAAAAACCAAGCATTCCATCCTTTGCGACCTTTCACTCTTCGCGGTTTACAGCTAAAGTATGCTGAAGGAGAGTTAATAGATTTGCGTGTTTTTTAGTGATTAGTCTTTGACTCCACTCAGCGTAACCGTATAATTAGCTCCCATCGGTCCGGTGCCGCAAACATCATCTGTGAATGTTAGCTCAAATCGCTTCTTGTCCATCGTGCCAATGAAATTGCTGCATTTGGAAAGTGCTCCTTTTTTGGAAAGGGTAAAGGTATATTCGCTTCCGTCGTACCAATCCATCTTGATCTCCTCTTTGCCTCCATAGTTCACTTTGCCGTTGTAAGTAATGGCCGTATCCCTCGTAATACCGCCCATTTCCCGGTAATTGTAGTGATACGTGATTTGGTATTCACCCAAATACTTGTTCCGGTAATCAAAGAGTTTCTTTTTACAGCCTGGTATGGTGGCTGCAAGAATGATGAATGAAGTGATGGTTATGATTTTCTTCATGATCGGATAGATTTGTTTTGAAGCTTCTCGTTTAAAAATAGTAAAGCACCAGGTCCTGGTCGTGTTCACGGGCCGCTTCAATCCAGGAGGCAAATTCGGCTTGCTGATTGCTGTCGGGGTAGTCCTTTTGAATGTTTGCCAAAGCCTGGTCGAAGTTCGTTCGTTCAATGGTAAATACCACCGGGAAATCATCCGGACTTGAAATGGGAATGGGGGAGTTGGGTCCCAAATAATACATCCGGAATTCGGAGTAATCATACATCGGTGAGATGCCTGCCGGATACCAGTGCCTGTTTGAAAGCAGTTTCCCGAAGCCTTTGATCAACAATTCAATGATGTACCAGTGTTTGGCGGTATTTCCGTCCGGTTTTTGCCACTTTCCATCCAGGAAATCGCTTAGGAGGGTTTTTGAATCGATCCAGCCGTCATCGCTGCTGAAATCATCGTCCAGGTCTTCTAACCAGCTTTCACAAGAAGCGATGATTTTTTCTTTTAAAGCGGCATCTGTTGTTCCGTATTGCTGCCGGATCTTCTGAAGATCCACGCGGTAAGGTTGTATTCCGTATGACATGGTTCGGTATTTTAATGATGACTAAAATAACCAATTTTTGTCAACGGCTGGTATTCAAAGCAGGCATCAACTTAACAAAGTTTACTCTATCGCATAAGCTGTTGGCGAATTAATAAGTTATAGAATAATAGAAAAGCCCCGACGATAAATATCGGTTTTTTTGTTTCCGGATAAGGAAATAGTATATTTATCCGTACCATGAAATACCTGATTACCATTTTATCTTTTGCGCTGTTAATTAACGTTCATGCGCAAACACAACCCAACGGTGCAATCAAGTTTGGATTTATGCAAAAGGACGAAGTGGTTTTTTTGAAAGATACGATAGCAGTAAAATACATCAATCAGAAAACCCATAAGCTAATCCTCGATACCCTTTATTTCAATCCTGAAAGTCCGATTTCTCCAAAAATACTTCCACCCGGGAACTATAAAGAGGAGATCAGAATAAAGAATTTTCCCAAAATTACAGTAAGCAATATCACCGTATTTGATCAGCGAGTCACTTTTATTAAAGAGTTGGATATAGACAAATTAAAGTGCCGTAAGAAAACCGTGAAATTGAAATACGAAAGTCCAAAGACGAAGTATCAATCATGTGGATGAGCAAGTCCAAATGAAATTAAATCTCGTTTAGGTCTTTAGTTTTGATTAACACGTTCCATTTTGTTTTTTTATGTTTGTTTCAAATGGTATTGAATATTACATTAATTCTCTTTTCTGCACTTATATTTACAGGTGTGGTTTTGGCAATTGTGATTTACGTCAGAAAAAATAAATCACGTGAACTCTCAATGCAATTTGTGAAAATAAACAAGACTGAAGGTTATTTGACCTTGGGAGATTCAGAGCATGTACTTTTTTGTAACATTTTAAATCTCCGTTCAACTTCACAGTTTTATACTCAATGGAATGAGTACGGATTGGATAATCAGAAATACGATTTAGTGTATTTGAAAGATGGATTGAAGAAAGTTATTAGTCTGATCGTCTATGATAATGAACCGGAATCTGTTGCAAAGCGAGACGAACTTAAGGTAATAGTAGCAAGATTAAGGTATGAACGTATTCAGAATATCAAGCATAAATCGAAAATAGTAAACAACTGACCTTTATTGTCTGCTCTCCGGGAAATCCATCAAGGAAAAGATTGTATCACTGAGTTGCAACGCTTTATGAAATTTCTAAATTTTTAGAAGTAGATATCCGGGAGTTGTTGGTGTCTATGGGGAAGTGATTTTATTGTTATTTCAATTCTAACCTATTGTTAAAGCTTATTAAAGCACAACTTTCTAAGTTTTCTTACCAGTTCGCCTAATGCAATAGCTGTAATACTTGCAGCAGCTTTTATTTTCTTTTTTCAATATTCTCTTGAAGCCTAATCTTTAAATCTTCGTAATTCATTGAAGTCGATATTTTCCATTCGTCAAGAATTATTCTTTGCGGTTACAATGGGTTTGCTGGTTCAAGACAAAGCTTGCCGAAGGCTAGCCAATCTGCGGAATCAGCGCAATCCGCGTGCTAAAAAATAGCCACGCCATAGGCGAGTCAGTGTATCAGCGCAATGCGCCAACGCTATAGCTAAGGCNNTCAAACTGCTAGTTTAACCACTTATCAATATTCACGCTTTGGTGCAATATCCGGATTATTTCCAGTTTTTGATTATCAATTACTTTGTAAAAAATGATGTGCGATTTTACAAAAGACACTCTGTATCCG
>DJFP01000264.1:0-181 GCA_002432565.1 Flavobacteriales bacterium UBA5869 | reverse complement strand
AAAGGACACTCTATATCCGGGGCGAATGTATTCAGCAGACTTGCCGATATAATAATTTGACTGTAAGAACTCGATTTCGTCTATTAGCAGTGAGTAATACCTGTCTGCCTGCTCATAAGACCACTTTTTGCTCGTGTAGATCCATATATCTTCCAGGTCCGAAAGTGCTTCGGAACTGATG